>NZ_JBEPQT010000020.1:0-119782 GCF_040547985.1 Bradyrhizobium sp. LB14.3 | reverse complement strand
GCCGAGCGGGGGGGGCGGGGCACCGTGGGGGGGGGGGGGGGGTGTCGCTCCGCAATTGTGAGACTTGCTTCGCTTTTCCCGGCCGGCGGCCCCGGGCGGGGCGGGCCGACCCAGTAGTCCAGAGACGCTTGAGATTCACGGAGAAGCCGCGGCGTACTGGATCCCCCGCCTTCGCGGGGGACGACGATTGTGCGTGAGGTGAGCGTCGGGCTCACCAGCCCAGCAATTCCGGCTTGCGCGGCAGTTCGACGGTCTTGACCTTTTCGAGCTTGATCGTGCCCTTGGCCATGAGGTCGTTGAGGTCGCCGTCGGTCGCACCTGCAATCTTGGTGCGGTACAGATCGACCTTCAGCGTGCCGCGGTGGTCCTTCTCGGTCCAGGTCGAGGGATTGCAGACGCCTTCCATGCCTGACGGCACCCAATCCTTCTTTTGGTAGAAACCCTTCACGACGTTGTCGCCGGTGGCGCCGCCGTTCTTGGCGGCCCAGTCGAGCGCTTCCTTCATGTAGAGAGCCGAGCAGACGGCGGCGATGTAGTGCACGGGGCGATAGACCTTGCCGGTGGGATCGGACATCTTCGAGATCTCCATCACCGTCTTCATGCCGGGCGCATCGCCGCCCCAGCTCACCGCGGTGCGCAGCGGGAAGATCACGCCATCGGCGGCATCGCCCGCGGTCTTGGCGGCGTTCTCGTCCATGCCCCAGACATTGCCCATGAACTGGATGTCGACGCCGGCGGTCTTGCAGGCCTTCATCACAGAGATGTTGGAAGCGGCGGTGTTGCCGAGATAGGCGTAGTTGGCGCCCGAGGATTTCAGACTCAGGCACTGCGCACTGTAGTCACCCGGCGCGAGTGCGAATACCAGCGGCGGCAGCACCTCGAAGCCGAGTTCCTGCGCCATGGCTTCGCCGGCGGCCTTCGGTGCGTTCGGATAGGGGTGGTTGGCGCCCATGTGCACGAATTTCGGCTTGCCGGACTTGCCCTTGGCCTTCCAGTCTTCGGTGGCCCACATCAGCATCGCGCGCAGCGAGTCCGAATAGCTCGGGCCGTAGAAGAAATTGTATGGCGCGGGCTTGGCCTTGCCGCTGACGCCTTCGGGGTCGGTGAGTGCCGCAGCATAGGAGCCGGAGAGGTCGGGGATCTTGTCCTGGGCGAGGAAACCGGTCAGGGCCTCGGTGTCCGCCGTGCCCCAGCCCATGATCGCGGCGACCTTGCTGTCGGGCGCCGACCACTTCTTGTAGAGCGCGATCGCGCGCGGCACCTGGTAGCCATAGTCGTTGGTGTCGACGTTGATTTGCTTTCCGCCCACACCGCCGTTCTTGTTGACCCAGGCAAAAGTATCGGCGACGGCCTGGCCGTAGGGCGTGCCGACGTCGGACGTGCCGCCGGAATAATCGGCGAGATGCCCGATCGCGATCTGCGCCTGCGCGCTTGCCGAGAATGCGGCGATGGCCAATGCCAGCGATGCGGTGCTCAATAAGGATTTTGTCTTCATTGGTTGTCTCCTCCTGTTTATTTGTTGGTTAGAGAGTTGCCGTGCTCAATGCGAGAACGGGTAGAGTTTCCAGTACGCCTTGATCTGCCGCCAGCGATGGGCGAGCCCGTCCGGCTCGAACATCAGGAACGCGATGATGATCACCCCGATCGCGATCTCGCGCAGGAAGGTGATGTTGGTGTTGAGCGACAGCGCCTTGTCGATCGCGCCGCCCTTCAGGGCAACGCTGAGGAATTCCATCGTCTCAGGCAGCAGCACCACGAAGGCGGTGCCCATCAGCGTGCCCATGATCGAACCGGTGCCGCCGATGATGATCATGGCGAGGAACAGGATCGAGCGTTCGATGCCAAAGCCTTCCTGGGAGACCACGAGCTGGTAGTGCGCATAGAGCGCGCCGGCGATGCCGGCGAAGAAGGCGGCGAGGCCAAATGACAGCGTGCGGTATTTGGTGAGATTGATGCCCATGATCTCCGCCGAGAGATAATGGTCGCGGATCGCCACCAGCGCGCGGCCGTCGCGCGTGCGCATCAGATTGGTGACGAGAACGTAGCTTGCGATCACATAGGCGAGCACGACATAGAAATACTGCCTGTCGCCGCGCAGCGTGTATCCGAAGAGCGAGAACGGGTTGGCGCTCGCCGGCACCGAGCCGCCGGTGAACCACTCCGCGCGGGAGAAGAAGTCGAGCAGGATGTATTGTGCCGCGAGCGTCGCGATGACGAGGTAGAGCCCCTTCAGTCGCGCCGCCGGGATGCCGAAGATCAGCCCGACCAGCGCAGTGACGACGCCCGCGAGGGGGATCGCGAAGAACACCGGGATCGATGCGTTGTTGGAGATGTAGGCCGAGGTGAAGGCGCCGAGCAGGAAGAAGGCGGCGTGGCCGATCGAAATCTGGCCTGTGAAGCCGACCAGGATGTTGAGGCCAAGCGCGGCGATCGAGAAGATGCCGATCTGGATCAGGATGCTGAGCCAGTAGCCACCAAGGAATTGCGGCACGAGGCAGAGCAGCACCACGCCGACGATCGCAAAGTTGCGGCTGGTGGTGGTCGGGAAGATCGTGGTGTCCGCCGCGTAAGAAGTGCGGAAATCACCAGCAGGGATGAGGGCGGGGCCGGCCATGGATCAGATCCGTTCGATGTCGTGGGTGCCGAACAGGCCGTAGGGCTTGATCATCAGCACGATGATGAGGACGTAGAACGGCGCGATCTCGTAGAGATTGCCCCAGTGCAGATACTCGCTGTCGACATATTGCGCGATGTTCTCGAGTAGCCCGATGATGATGCCGCCGAGCACGGCGCCGCCGACGGAATCGAGCCCGCCGAGGATCGCCGCCGGAAACACTTTTATGCCGTAGGCGGCAAGGCCCGAGGATACGCCGTTCACGACCGCGACCACGACGCCTGCCACGGCCGACACCGTTGCCGAGATCGCCCAGGCCATCGCGAACACGCTTTTCACGGAAATGCCGAGCGACTGCGCCACCTGCTGGTTGAATGCGGTGGCGCGCATCGCAAGGCCGTACTTTGACGCGCGAAAGAACCAGGCCATGCCGATCATCATCGCGACCGAGACCACGAGGCTCATGACATAGACGGTCTGGATCTGGAGTCCGAACAGACTGACGGACTGGCTCTCGAACACGCGCGGGAACGGCTGCGGATTGACCCCGAACATCCACTTCAGCGTCGCCTGCAGTACGGTGGAGAGGCCGATCGTCACCATGATGACGGAGATGATGGGCTCGCCGATCATCGGCCGCAGGATCAGGACCTGCACCGCGATGCCGAACACGAACATGAACACCAGCGTCAGCGGCATGCCGATCCAGAACGGCACCTGGTATTTCGCGAGCAAGGTCCAGCACACCCAGGCGCCGACCAGCAAGAGCTCGCCCTGCGCGAAATTGACGACCTGTGTCGCCTTGTAGATCAGCACGAACGACATCGCGACCACGCCATAGAGCGTGCCGACCACGAGGCCATTGACGAGGAGCTGAATGAGGAAGGCGGTGTTCATGCCGATGTCCGCGCAAAATGCAGAAGCGATGATGGTGCACCCTCTCCCCTTGCGGGAGAGGGTGGCTTCGCGAAGCGAAGCCGGGTGAGGGGTTGTCTCCGCAGTGACGGTGCGGAGAGAGGACCCCTCACCCGCGTGAGGGTGTGGTTGGCGGCGGTGATGCCCTCTCCCGCAAGGGAAGAGGGCGCATCGACTGGCCGCGCGTTCTCCCGAAGCGACCTCACTCCGCGGCCTCCGCCAAATGCTCCGGTCGACCCAGATCCACCACTCGCAGCGTCGTCCGGACCCTCTGCGTGGTACCGTCCTGGAAGCGGATCATGGTGTCGACGGGGATGTCGGCGTCGCCGCGGTAGATCGCGTCGATGATGGCTTCGTATTTCTCGTTGATGACGCTGCGGCGCACTTTTCGCGTGCGGGTGAGCTCGCCGTCGTCGGCGTCGAGCTCCTTGTAGAGCAGGAGGAAGCGCGAGATGCGCTGCGCCGGCGGCAGTGTGACGTTGACGGTCTCAACCTCCTTGCGGAGCAGCGCATAGACCTCGGGTCGCGAGGCGAGATCGCTGTAGGTCGTGAACGAAAGCCGGTTCTTCTCCGCCCATTTCGAGATGATGGAGTAGCGGATGCAGATCATCGCCGCGAGCGCGTCGCGGCCTGCCCCTAACACCACCGCTTCCGCGATGTAGGGCGAGAATTTCAGCTTGTTCTCGATGAACTGCGGCGAGAAGCGCTCGCCGCGCGAGGTTTCGGCGAGATCCTTGATCCGGTCGATGACCACGAGCTGCTTGTTGTCGTTGAAATAGCCGGCGTCACCGGACAGCATCCAGCCTTCCCGGATGTCGGCGACGCTCGCCTCCGGGTTCTTGTAGTAACCGAGGAACATGTGGGGATGCCGCACCACGATCTCGCCGACGCCGTGAACGTCGGCGTTGTCGATGCGGATCTCGACACTGTCGGCCATCGGCACGCCCGTCGTGTCAGGATCGACTTTGCCCTCGGGATGCAGCGTGTAGGCGCCGAGCAATTCCGTCTGGCCGTAGAGCGTGCGCAGCGGCACGCCCATGGCCTGGAAGAACTTGAAAGTCTCGGGGCCGAGTGCTGCGCCGCCAGTCGCGGCCGACCGCAGGCGAGTGAAGCCGAGGCGGTCGCGCAGTGCGCGGAACAGGATCGCGTCGGCAAAGCCCGAACGCTTGCCGTCTGCGAGCGCAGCGAGACCCGACTTCATGCCGATGTCGAACAGGCGCTGCTTGAAGGGCGTCGCGTCCATTACCTTGGCGCGCACGTCCGCAGCGATCGATTCCCAGACGCGTGGCGCGAAGAGCACGAATGTCGGCGCGATCTCGCGCAGATCGTTCATCATGGTATCGGGCTCTTCGACGAAGTTGATCTTCATTCGGCACAAGAGGCCTTTGCCGAGCACATAGACCTGCTCCATGATCCAGGGCAGCGGCAGCACAGAGACGTATTCGTCGTCCGGTCCTTTCGGGTCAAAGGCGAGATAGGTCGCGCAATGACCGAGCACGCGACCGGCGGCGAGCATCGCAAGTTTTGGATGGGAGGTGGTGCCTGACGTCGTGCAGAGGATCGCGACGTCCTCGCCTTTGGTCGCGTCGACCAGGCGGTCGTAAAGCTCAGGCTCGCGCGTGGCCCGGGCACGGCCGAGCTCGGCAAACTTCTCCGCGGACATCAAGCGCGGATCGTCATATTTCCGCATGCCGCGCGGGTCGGAATAGATGATGTGCTTCAGCCTCGGCACGCGTTCGGCCAGCGTAAGCAGCTTGTCGACCTGTTCCTCGTCCTCGGCGAAGACGAGCTGGGCTTCGCCATAGTTGAGGAGATAGGAGGCCTCTTCGTCCAGCACATCGCGATAGAGCCCGAGGCTCAATCCCCCGATCGCATGAGCCGCCACTTCCGCGGCGACCCAGTCCGGCCGGTTGTCGCCGATGATGCCGATGACATCCTCGCGCCCCAGGCCCAATTCGACCAGACCGAGCGCGAAATCGCGCACCCGCGTCTGATAGTCATTCCAGGTGAAGGGGCGCCACAGCCCGAGATCCTTCTCGCGCAATGCGATCTCGTTACCGTACTCCTTCGCGTTGAGCCGGAGCATCTTCGGATAGGTGTCGGCCTGCGCGACGCGGCCCACGTAATCCATCATGCCGCGCTCTCCTGCGCCGGCGGTGCATCGTCGGGATCGACCAGCACCTCGTCCTCTTCGCCGAGATAGGCGCGCCTGACGTGGGGATCGGCGAGCACGGCGGCCGGATCGCCTTCGGCGATCTTGCGGCCGAAATCCAGCACCATGACGCGGTGGGAGATGTCCATCACCACGCCCATGTCGTGCTCGATCATCACCACGGTCATCCCGAACTCCTCGTTGAGGTCGACGATGTAGCGGGCCATGTCCTCCTTCTCTTCGAAGTTCATGCCGGCCATCGGCTCGTCGAGGAGAATGAGGCGCGGCTGCAGTGCCATGGCGCGGGCGAGCTCGACGCGCTTGCGCAGGCCGTAGGAGAGGGTGCCGGCCGGCGCTTTTCGCACCGATTGGAGGTCGAGGAAGTCGATGATCTCCTCGACCTTGCGGCGGTGCTCGAGTTCTTCCTTGCGCGCGCCGGTGAGCCAGTACAGCGAGCCCGTGAGGAAATTGTTCTTCAGCAGGTGATGGCGGCCGACCATGATGTTGTCGAGCACGCTCATGTGGTGGAACAGCGCCAGGTTCTGGAAGGTGCGGCCGATGCCGAGCGAAGCGCGCGCGTTGGGCGTCAGGCCGGTGATGTCGCGGCCCTGATAGAACAGCTGGCCTTCGGTCGGCTTGTAGCGGCCGGAAATACAGTTCACGATCGAGGTCTTGCCGGCGCCGTTGGGGCCGATGATCGAGAACAGCTCGCCATCCCTGATGGCGAAGCCGACATCGGTCAGCGCACGGACGCCGCCGAATCGCAAGGACACGCCGCGCACTTCGAGACTGGTAGCCACCAAACAAATCCCTCCCGGTGATGGCGCATTCAGGGGCGCTCTTCGTCCGTTTCTCTTCGGCGATCCTAGTACGGCTGTGCCGGTGAGGCCATGCAGCAGATGGTCTCGACCGGAGCCGCGCCACTCTCGTTCCCGTTGGGATCAAAAGCCGCATCGTCCGAGGTGGTCCTCAATAGGGGAAAGCGCTATTTTGAAATGTCTCCCGCCTGACAATTCTGCGACAAAGTTTTCGGGCGGTAGCAGCCTCCGTCTTTCGTCGGATGGTGGTCGAAGCGGCCATGCTGCAATGCAGCAGAACAAGGAGTGGCGAACGGTGCGGCTGGCTTCGGGATCATGATTTCAGAGGATCAACTGAAGCGCGTCGCTGCCTGGGCGCGCGAGCTCACAGAAAGGGAGATCGAGGTCGCGCGTGCCGGGATCACGGAGCGGTTCTACGGCACCGGCGAGACCGTGTTCATGCGCGGCGACACGTTCGACTATTGGGCCGGCATGGTTTTTGGGCTTGCCCGGATGGGCGGGGTCTCGCGCGACGGCAAGGAGACGAGCCTTGCCGGGCTGACGGCAGGGGCATGGTTCGGCGAAGGCAGCGTGCTGAAGAACGAGCCGCGCCGCTATGACGTGGTCGCGCTGCGCAACAGCCGCGTCGCACTGATGGAACGTAGCGCCTTCATGTGGCTGTTCGAGAACAGCGTTGGCTTCAACCGTTTCCTGGTGCGCCAGCTCAACGAGCGGCTCGGCCAGTTCATCGGCATGCTCGAGGTCAATCGCACGCTGGATGCCACCGCGCGGCTTGCCCGCAGTATCGCGTCGCTGTTCAATCCGATCCTCTATCCGGAATCGACCGCGCATCTGGAGATCACCCAGGAGGAGATCGGCGCGCTCTCCGGAATGTCCCGTCAGAATGCCAATCGCGCGCTGAACCGGTTGGAGAAGGAGGGCTTGCTCCGGCTGGAATATGGCGGCGTCACCATTCTCGATATCGAGCGGTTGCGCGGTTACGGGGACTAGCGCCCATTGGCAGGAGCGTGCACCGGCCAGAGGTCGGCGCGCCAGCGGATTGCGATCGCCAGCATTGCGATGAATCCTGAGGCGGCATAGAGCGAACCCGTCGCCGAATAGCCGATGACGTCGATCAGGCTGCCGGCTGCGAGCAGTCCGATCGGCAGGCCGTAGATCACCATCATGCGCACGCCCATGACGCGGCCGCGCAGATGCGCACTCGCCGTCCGCATCAGAATCACGGCAGCTGAAATCATCGACATGCTCTGGGCGATGCCGGCGAGGACGAGGCAGGCCATCGCCACGGGCATGGTTCTGATCTCGACGAACACCAGGAGCATGGCGTACCAGGCCAGCGTCGCGCCGATCAGAAGCCGGGCAATGCGCACTCCGCCGACGAGGCTGAGCGTGATGGAGCCGATCAGCGAGCCGACGGCGAAGCTCGCCGAGAGATAGCCGAGGCCAGTCTGGTCGGTATGAAAGATGTCCCGCGCGATGTAGGGCAGCAATCCGCCGGTGAAGGGAAATGCGGTGAGATTGGCCAGAAAGGCGACGCACAGCGCTGCGCGCATCCCCGGGCCATTCCAGGCGTAGACGATCCCTTCCTTCAAATCGCCCAGCAATCTCGAAACGGCGCGGCCGTTCGCCGGGAGATCAGTTGTGACAACTGTTTTTTCCGGCCGGGTCAGGCAGAGCATGAGAAGCGCTGCCACAAAATAGAGACAGGCGATCGCCACATAAACGAGGCCAATGCCGAGGACGGCGAACAGCCCGGCGCCCGTCAACGCGCCGGCGATGCGCGCGCTGTCCTGGGTCGTGCGCGCAACGCTGATGGCGCCCACCAGTTGCTCGGCCGGCATGATCTCGGCAAGCAGCGCGCCGCGAACGCCGAGATCGGAGGGGCGGATCAGGCCCATGATCGCGACGATGATCATGACGCTCAGCGGCGACAGATGACCGGTCAGGGCCAGAGCCATGATGGTCGACGAAAGCACCGTATAGGCAAGGCGCATTACGACCAGGAGATCGCGATGACCCATGCGGTCGCCGATCATGCCGAGCACCGGTGCGACGAGCGTTCCGACGAATTGCAGCGACGCAAGCACGGTGAGCAGCAACACCGAGCCGGTCTCGATCAGAATGTACCAACCGAGCACGAGAGTCTCGACCTCGAACGCCCAGGAGGTGAGCAGATCGGATGGCCATTGGAAGCGGTAGTTGCGGATGCGAAACGGCGCGAGCGCGGAGGGTCGTGCGGCTGTGCTCAAGGCGCGATGGCGCGTATCACGGCGATTCCCTTGCCTTGTTGCTTCTTCTTGCTGTTCGGCAACCTAGCGCTGGCGATGCTCGTGTCAATCGGCGCCGCCGCAGGCCGGCCCCGCGCTCGGCTCCTACGTCGCCGCGGGTCTCGGCTTCCGCTCCGCCAGCGCCGCGGCCATCGCCGAGATCAGCGGCCGCATGAAATAAGCTTCATCCGCGGGCGAGACGTCGGTGCGCAGGCCATGCGCGGCGAGTTCGCCTGAGACAGCAGGTCCCACCGAGGCGATCAAAGTGCGCTCGAAACCTGCGCGCAGCTTCGCCTCGCTGCCATGCGCCTTCGCGGCTTCGATCAGGCGGCGCACTTGGCCAAGATTGGTCAGCGCAATCGAATCGATTCGCCCCTCGACCATGTCGTCGATCGCGGTGACGATGTTCGCATCCGCTGCCTTTGAGTCGTAGGCATAAGGCAGCACGGCATCGACAACGGCGCCTTGCGCGGCAAGCGCGCCGGTCAGCGCGCTGTGGTCCTTGTCAGGATAGAGCTGGAGGCCGAGGCGATGCCCCTTCAGGTCGAGCTTGCCGAGCATCTCGATCACGCCTTCGGTGGTCGGCTTCTCCGTGGTCTGCTGCGCTTCGAGTCCGACTTCGCGCAGTGCCTTGCCGGGCTTCGGGCCACGGGTGAATTTTCGCGCCTTGCCGAGCGCCGCGACAAAGGCTTGGTCGAGCCCGCGCGCGACGGCGAGTTTCATGATCCGGCGCAGGCCTTCGCCGGTCATCAGGACGAGGTCGTCGAACGGCTTGTCGATGGCACGGCGGATCCAGGCCTCGACCGGGGCGGGGTCGGGTGCATCCTGGATGGTGAACATCGGGCACTGCACGACCTCGGCGCCTTGCTCGGCCAGCAGCTTCGAGAACTGCGCCTCCTCGCGCGTTTCCAGGATCAGGATGCGGTAACCGTTCAAGCGGTCGGCCATCGGCGTACTCCGGTCAGTCAAAGCAATGGTACATTCAGCCTGATTCCTCGCATTATGTTCATTCAAGTCTTGGGATTGGCGCAAGGGTGGGGTCGGTGATAGAGCAGGGCGCAAATCGCGGGTCGTCTCGCAGCCGCTGCCCAAACCTTCATCAAGGCCCATGCCCGATCATCAATATGTCCTGACCCTGTCCTGTCCGGATCGTCCCGGCATCGTCTCGGCGGTGTCGACCTTCCTGGCCCATAACGGACAGAACATTCTCGACGCCCAGCAGTTCGACGACATCGAGACCAAGAAGTTCTTCATGCGGGTGGTGTTCACCGCCGCCGATCTTGCCGTGGAGCTGTCGGCGCTCCAGACCGGCTTTGCCGCGATTGCCGAGCGTTTCGGCATGGAATGGCAGATGCGCGACCGTGCGGCGCATCGCAAGGTGATGCTGCTGGTGTCCAAGTCCGACCACTGCCTGGTCGACATCCTCTATCGTTGGCGCACCGGCGAGCTGCCGATGAATTTGGCCGCAATCGTTTCCAACCATCCGCGCGAGGTCTATGACGGGCTCGATTTCGGCGGGGTTCCCTTCCACTATCTGCCTGTTACGAAAGAGACCAAGCGCGAGCAGGAGGCGCAGATCCTCGACCTCGTCGCCAAGACCGGGGCCGATCTCGTCGTGCTCGCCCGCTACATGCAGATATTGTCGGACGATCTCTCGGCAAATCTGTCGGGACGCTGCATCAACATCCACCACTCGTTCCTGCCGGGTTTCAAGGGCGCAAAACCCTATCACCAGGCCCATGAGCGCGGCGTCAAGCTGATCGGCGCCACCGCGCATTACGTCACACGCGATCTCGACGAGGGCCCGATCATCGACCAGGACGTCGAGCGCATCAGCCATCGCGATACGCCGGAGGATCTCGTCCGCAAGGGCCGCGACATCGAGCGTCGCGTGCTGGCGCGTGCGATCCGCTACCACCTCGACGACCGCGTCATCCCCAACGGTCGCAAGACCGTGGTGTTTATGGATTGATGTTGCTTCACCTCGCCCGCAGCGAGGCGAGGGAGCGCACCGACCTAGCGTACTGCGCCTGCCGACGTAGACCCCGTCGCGCCTTTCTGCGCCTGCTCTTCCTTTTCGCGATCGGCCGCCGGCAACAGCCGCTTACGCTCGCGCTCCTTCATGTAGGCATCGTATTGCGGCGTGCCGGCCCGCGGCGGTGCATCGGCCGGCAGACCGCCGGCCCATTGTGGGACGTAGTCGCCCATGCCGGACGAGAGCTTTTCGTTGACGGTGCCGCAGCCAGATAGCCCCGCGGCGAGTGCGAGGAGGATCAGGAGGGAACGAAAAGACTTGGGCATTGTACCGGCACGCGCGAGGTCAGTCATTTTGGACGCCAGGGCTGGCGCCGTGAGAGTAGCCTTCAACAAGGTAAAAGAGACTTATTCGAGGTAGGTAATTAGCTACCGAAGAATGCCGATTCAGGCCACGAAGACCTTCAAAATTCTGCAAATGAAAGACGAAATCCTCCATCCACCCGGCTGGCTGCGTTTGTAGACTCCGGCAAGGGCTCGCGGCAAAGTGGCTTGATCAGCGAGGGGGCTTTTTCGTTGACAGGTCCATTTTATTTGTACAATCGTACAAATGATGGCGACCGCAATCGCGATGCCCGGGTTACCCCGACGTAACTCCGACATCGCTTTCGGATGTCGGCAATCGGAAGGCTCGGCTTGCGCCGAATGGTCGCCAAACGTCCGATTGACAATAAGGGCGCGAAAGACGCCTTGTGGCGCGCGACATCACGCGTGCGTGACCTAAACTTAGCGCAAGGACCCGGCACTCGGTCCGGCGCACAAGAGATCAGGAATGAAGGGGAGGGACATCTGATGTTCGAACGCAAACAATTGTCTCATAAGGCTGTTTGGGCCGCAGCAGTGGCCGCCATCGCCGGCCTTGCTGCCGTCGCTCCGGCCAAGGCCGAGGACAGCGTCAAGGTCGGCCTGATCCTGCCGATGACCGGCGGCCAGGCCTCGACCGGCAAGCAGATCGAGAACGCGATCAAGCTCTACATGCAGCAGAACGGCGACACCGTCGCCGGCAAGAAGATCGAGATCATCCTCAGGGACGACGGCGCGGTGCCGGACAAGACCAAGACGGCCGCGCAGGAACTGATCGTCAACGACAAGGTCAATTTCATCGCCGGCTTTGGCGTGACGCCGGCCGCGCTCGCTGCGGCTCCGCTCGCGACGCAGGCCAAGATCCCGGAAGTCGTGATGGCGGCCGGCACCTCCATCATCACCGAGCGCTCGCCCTATATCGTGCGCACCAGCTTCACGCTGGCGCAGTCCTCCACCATCATCGCCGACTGGGCGGTGAAGAACGGCATCAAGAAGGTGGCGACGCTGACCTCGGACTATGCGCCGGGCAATGACGCGCTCAACTTCTTCAAGCAGAACTTCACCGCCGGCGGCGGCGAGGTGGTCGAAGAGGTGAAGACGCCGCTTGCCAATCCCGATTTCGCACCGTTCCTCCAGCGCATGAAGGACGCAAAACCCGACGCGATCTTCGTGTTCGTGCCGGCCGGCCAGGGCGGCAACTTCATGAAGCAGTATGCCGAGCGTGGGCTCGACAAGGCCGGCATCAAGGTGATCGGACCGGGCGACGTCACCGACGACGACCTCCTCAACAACATGGGCGACGCCGTGCTGGGCACGGTCACCGCGCACCTCTATTCGGCGGCGCATCCCTCGCAGATGAACAAGGATTTCGTCGCGGCCTACAAGAAGGCGTACGGAAACCGGCCGGGCTTCATGGCGGTGAGCGGCTATGACGGCATTCACCTGATCTACGAAGCGCTGAAGAAGACCAACGGCGACACCGACGGCACCAAGCTGGTCGAAGCCATGAAGGGCCAGAAGTGGGAGAGCCCGCGCGGCCCGATCTCGATCGACCCCGAGACCCGCGACATCGTGCAGAACATCTACATCCGCAAGGTCGAGAAGGTCGACGGCGAGCTCTACAACGTAGAGTTCGCGACCTTCGAGGCTGTCAAGGATCTCGGTAAGACCAAGAAGTGACGCGCGAAAGCGCGTCATCCCGGAGCCCGCCTCCGGTGTCTGCGTCATGCCCGGGCATGTCCCGGGCATCCACGCAAAGCCGGGAAAACCAGGCAGAACGTGGATGGCCGGGACAAGCCCGGCCACGACGCCCAAGTCCAAGCTGAGACGATGACCTCTATCCTCACCAACCTGTTCGATGGCGTTGCCTACGGCATGCTGCTGTTCGTGCTCGCTTGCGGGCTTGCGGTCACGCTCGGCCTGATGAACTTCGTCAACCTCGCCCACGGCGCCTTCGCCATGGCCGGCGGCTATGTCTGCATGGTGCTGGTCAACCGGATGGGCTGGCCGTTCTTCGCCGCACTTCCGCTTGCCTTCGTCTCCGCTGCTGCGATCGGCATCGTGCTCGAGCGCACGCTATACCGACACCTCTATGCGCGCAGCCATCTCGACCAGGTGCTGTTCACCATTGGTCTTACCTTCATGTCGGTCGCGGCTGTCGATTACATCCAGGGCTCGTCGCGGGTCTTCATCAACCTGCCGGCCGCGCTCCAAGGCCAGTTCGACGTGTTCGGCGTCGGCATCGGTCGCTACCGCCTGATGATCATCGTGATCTGCGGGCTGCTCACCATCGGTCTCCAGATGGTGCTGGCCAAGACCCGGTTCGGCAGCCGCCTGCGCGCCGCGGTCGATGATCCCCGCGCCGCGAGCGGCCTCGGCATCAACGTGCCGCAGGTGTTCGCCTTTACATTTGCCTTCGGTTGCGGCCTCGCCGGCCTCGGCGGCGCGCTGAGCGCCGAGATCCTCGGCCTCGACCCGTATTTCCCGCTGAAGTTCATGATCTACTTCCTGATCGTGGTCACCGTCGGCGGCTCGTCCTCGATCACCGGCCCGTTTCTGGCCTCGCTCCTGCTCGGCATCGGCGACGTCGCCGGCAAATATTACGTGCCGAAGATGGGTCCTTTCGTGATCTACACCATGATGATCGTGATCCTGATCTGGCGCCCGAACGGTCTGTTCGGCCGCACGGCCGCGCGTTGAGTTCGCCGATGAGCGCCTCCTCCGACGTCGGCTATCACGCCCAGCGCCAGGCACGCTGGCACTATGGCGAGGCCGCCTTCTGGCTGATCGTGCTGGCCTGCGGCTTCGCATTTCCCACGCGCTATTTGATCATGACCGACATCCTGAGGCTGGCGCTGTTTGCGATGTCGCTCGACCTCGTCCTCGGCTACGCCGGCATCGTCTCGCTCGGCCATGCCGCCTTCTTCGGCGTTGGCGCCTATGCGGCGGGGCTTCTTGCGCTGCACGGGATCGTCAACGAGCCCGTGCTTGCGCTTGTCGTCGCCGGCCTTGTCGCGATGGTGCTCGGCTTTGCCACCAGCTTCCTGGTGATCCGCGGCGTCGACCTGACGCGGCTGATGGTGACGCTCGGCATCGCGCTGCTGCTTGAGGCGCTGGCCGAACGCTTCTCCAACATCACCGGCGGCACCGATGGGCTGCAAGGCATCGAGATGCAGCCGATCTTCGGCGAAATCCCGTTCGACATGTTCGGCAAGACCGGATTTTTCTATTCGCTCGCCGTTCTGTTCCTGTTGTTCCTGTTCGCCCGCCGCGTCGTGCATTCCCCGTTCGGCCTGTCATTGCGGGCGATCAAGAACAATCCGTTGCGCGCTGCCGCCATCGGCATCCCCGTCAACCGCCGCCTGATCGCGATCTACACGCTCGCGGCGTTCTATGCCGGCATCGCCGGCGCGCTGTTCACCCAGACCACCGCGATCGCCTCGCTCGATGTGTTCGCCTTCGAGCGCTCGGCGGACCTGATGCTGGTGCTCGTGATCGGCGGCACCGGCTATCTTTATGGCGGGCTGGTTGGCGCGGTGCTGTTCCGCATGCTCCAGGAGTTGTTCTCCACCATCACCCCGCAATACTGGCAGTTCTGGATCGGCCTGGTGCTGGTCGTGATCGTCCTGATCGGCCGTCAGCGCCTGCATCGCTGGGTGCTGTATTTGCCGAACCTGGTCATCAAACAGATTGCCGGGCGCAAGGCCGTGGTTGCCGTGCCGGAGAGCGACGCATGACCATCGCGCTCGAAACCCAAAATCTCGAAAAGCAGTTCGGCGGGCTGCGCGTCACCCGCGACTTGTCGCTAAAAATCGAACAAGGCGCCCGCCATGCGCTGATCGGTCCGAACGGCGCCGGCAAGACCACGGTCATCAACCAGCTCACCGGCGTGCTCAAGCCGAACTCTGGCCGCATTCTGCTTGAAGGCCAGGACATCACCGATATTCCCGTGCACAAGCGCGTGTTGCGCGGCCTGTCGCGCACCTTCCAGATCAACCAGCTCTATCCCGACCTGACGCCGCTCGAGACCATCGGTCTCGCGGTTTCCGAGCGCCTCGGCCATGGCGGCGACTGGTGGCGGCGGATGGGCACGCGCAGCGACGTCAACGGCGAGATCGCCGACCTCCTGACGCGCTTCCATCTGCTCGACGTCATGAACGAACAGACCGTGACGCTTCCTTACGGCAAGCAGCGCCTGCTCGAGATCGCGGTCGCGATCGCGGGCAAGCCGCGCGTGCTGCTGCTGGACGAGCCTGCCGCCGGCGTGCCCGAGAGCGAGCGCCACGACATTCTCGCCGTCGTAGGCAGCCTGCCGCGCGACGTCACCGTGCTCCTGATCGAGCACGACATGGACCTTGTCTTCTCCTTTGCCGACCGCATCTCGGTGCTGGTCTCGGGCGCGCTGCTCACCGAAGGCCCGCCCGAGCAGGTCGCGCGCGACCCGCAGGTCAAGGCGGTCTATCTCGGCGAGGAGGCGGTCAATGTCTGACCTGCTCGCGATCGATTCGCTTCGCGCCGGCTACGGCGAAGCGGTGGTGCTGCCGAACATGTCCCTGCGTCTCGCCGAGGGCCAGGTGCTGGCGCTGTTGGGGCGCAACGGCACCGGCAAGACCACGCTGATCAATTCGATCGTCGGCGTGACCCGGCGCTTCTCCGGCACTGTCGAGCTGGCCGGCGCTGACGTCACGACCTTGCGGCCCGACCAGCGGGCGCGCGCCGGCATCGGCTGGGTGCCGCAGGAGCGCAATATCTTTCGCTCGCTCACGGTAGAAGAAAACATGACCGCGGTGGCCCAGCCCGGTTCCTGGACCGTCGAGAGGGTCTACGAGATGTTCCCGCGGCTGAAGGAGCGGCGGAGCAATTTTGGCAACCAGCTCTCCGGTGGCGAGCAGCAGATGCTGGCGATTGGCCGCGCACTGACCCTCAATCCGAAGGTCCTTCTCCTGGACGAGCCGACCGAGGGCCTTGCCCCCATCATCGTCGAGGAGCTGTTAAAGGCGATCGGCGCCATCACTCGGGCGGGCGGCATCTGCTCGATCATCGTCGAGCAGAATGCCCAAAAGATTCTGGGGCTGGCCGACCGCGTTGTGATATTGGAGCGCGGAACGATCGTCCACGACGCCCCGAGCGCCGCGCTGAAGGCCGACCCGTCGGTGCTGGAGCGCCACCTCGGCGTCGCAGGGGCGGCGGCGGCCCACTAGAAATTCGGGAGAGACAAGAAATGCAGCGAACCAAAGCCCCCTTCCGCGCCGACGAGGTCGGCAGCCTCCTGCGCCCGGCCAAGATCAAGGAAGCCCGCGCCAGGCTCGAGAAGGGCGAGATCTCGGCCGATGATCTGCGCAAGATCGAGGACATGGAGATCGAGAAGGTCGTGCACAAGCAGGCCTCGGTCGGCTTGAAGCTCGCAACCGACGGCGAATTCCGCCGCTCCTGGTGGCATTTCGACTTCCTGGCCAAGCTCACCGGCTGCGAAATGTTCCACCCCGACACGGGCATCCAGTTCGCGGGCGTCGAGACGCGGCACGACGCGGTGCGGGTGATCGGCAAGCTCGACTTTCCCGATGACCATCCGATGCTGGACCATTTCCGCTTCCTGAAGAAGGTCGCCGATCAGGCTCACGTCACCGCCAAGATGACGATTCCGTCGCCGGCGGTGCTGCACTTCCGCGGCGGCCGCAAGGCGATCTCCAAGGACGTCTATCCCGATCTCGACGCCTTCTACGAGGACCTCGGCAAGACCTACCGCAAGGCCGTGAAGGCGTTCTACGACGCCGGCTGCCGCTATCTCCAGTTCGACGACACCGTGTGGGCCTATCTCTGCTCGCAGGACGAATTGCAGAAGGCACGCGAGCGCGGCGACAATCCCGAGGGTCTCCAGCAGATCTATGCGCGCATCATCAACTACGCGCTGGCCGAGAAGCCGGCCGACATGGTGGTAACGACCCATGTCTGCCGCGGCAATTTCCGCTCGACCTGGATTTCTTCAGGCGGCTACGAGCCCGTGGCGGAGACCATGCTCGCCGGCACAAATTACGACGGTTACTTCCTGGAATACGACAGCGACCGCGCCGGTGGCTTCGAGCCGCTGCGCTTCCTGCCCAAGGGCAACAAGGTCGTCGTGGTCGGTGTCATCACCTCGAAATTCGGCGAGCTCGAAAACAAGGACGCCATCAAGCGCCGTCTGGAAGAAGCCGCCAAGTTCGTGCCGCTTGAGCAGCTTGCGCTCTCCCCGCAGTGCGGTTTTGCGTCGACGGAAGAGGGCAACGTCCTCTCCGAAGAAGAGCAGTGGGCCAAGCTCGGCCTTGCGGTGGAGATCGCAAAGGAAGTGTGGGGCAACTGACAGGTTGGTGCGACGCTAGCGTCGCTCGTGTCTCGGAGGCGCTGCAACGCTTTAGCGTTGCTGCGCAGAGCCGGGACCCAGAAGGCCACGAACTGCATCGCGGAGACATGGGCCCCGGCTCTGCAGCGCACCGCTGAAGAGGCGCTGCGCTGCGTCCGGGCCACGAGAATATCTCACTTCTCCGCCAGATAAACCTCGCCCAGCAGGGACGAGTTCGACCACGGCACCTGCTTGTTCTTCGTGCTCGAGACCACCTCGGCCCGCACCCGCGTCAGCATCTGCTGCACTTCCAGGCCGGGCGTGCCGAGATGGCGGGAGAGCGCGGCGGAGAACGGCGAGTTGGCGCCTTCGCCGTCGAGCGCGACCTGGCCCGGTGCGGTGGCGAAAGCGATCAGCGTGCCCGCGCCGAGCGTCGCGCCGGTCCCCAGGCTGGTTGGCGCTGCGAGGCCCGACGCCCCCTCGATGGCGCGGTTGGTGCCGGCCGATGCGACCCGTTGTGCCATCGGATTATTGCGGCAGGCATCGAAGATCAGAATGTTGGTGCGGACCTGGTCGTCGAGGCCGGCCATGATCGTGTCCATGTCGATCATCGCGTCCGTCATGCTCGCGCCCGGCTTGAGTTCGACGTCGACCGGAATGAGATAGTTGCGGCCGTCGACCTGCACGCCGTGGCCGGCATAATAAACCACCACCACCTGCGCCCGCGCCGCCTCCCGCAAAAAATCGCGCGTCATCCTCTGCATCGTTGCGCGGTCGAGATCGACGCCTTCCGACACGGTGAAGCCGATGTCGCGCAGTCTCTTCGCGACGGCGCGTGCGTCGTTGGGCGGATTGGGCAGTGCCTTGACATGCGCATAGGCGCCGTTGCCGATGATCAGCGCCATGCGCGTGCCGCGAGTGTCCGGAGCAGGTGAGGGGGCTGTGTTCGTTTGCTGAGGAGCCGGTGCCTGTGCCGGGTGCGTCACTGCTGACGGGGCATCGCGCGGGATCGGCGCGCTTGCGTCCGTGACCAGCGACAGCCGCACCTTTGCGGTGGCCTGGTTGGCCTTGCTGCCGGCATCGGATGCCACGATCGCCAGCGTCGCCTTGTAGTCGTCTCGCGCGTGCGCGTAGTCGCCTTTGGCCTCGTAGGCGAGCGCGCGATGGGTGTAGCCCGAGATCAGCACGCTGTTCGGCGGCGTCATGATGTTGACGGGCGGCTTTTCCTTCGCGAGCCGGATCGCTTCGCTGCCGTCGGCAATCGCGCGATCGTAATCGCCTCTGACACGCCAGATGGCGGTCCGGTTAATCAGCGGCTGCGGCAGCGTCGGGTCGAGCCGGATCGCCTGGTTGATATCGGCGAGCGCGCCGTCGAGGTCCCCGAGCGCCTCCTTGGAGATGCCGCGGTTCTGGTACGAGAATGCCGATTTTGGATTGGTCGTGATCGACAGGTCGTAGTCGGCGATCGCCTTGGCGTAATCGCCTTTGCCGCGCCAGGCATTGCCGCGATTGTGGAAGATGGTGCCATCAGGCGGGCCGAGCTTCAGCGCATCGTCGAAATCGGCGACCGCGATCTCGTAGTCGCCTTTGTCGTAATACGCCGAGCCGCGCAGGTTGTGGAGTGCCTGGTTCGGCTGGAGCCGGATCGCTTCCGTGGCGTCAGTGATGACCTTGGCGTAATCGCCCTTCTTGTTCCAGCCTACCGCGCGCCAGAAGTAGACTGTCGCGAGCTGCTCGCCTTTGAACACCTTCAGCGCAATGATCCTGGTGCAGGCGTCGATCATCTGATCCGCCGGCGTGGTGTCGGTAGTGCAGAGCGGCCCAAGCTGGCTGCGCGCCTGCGCAAAAGCGGGCGCCGACCACAGGGTTGCGGCGAGCAGGCAGAACGCGACGAGCAGGCGACGCATTGGTGGTGGTCCCGTTGAGGAGAGGCGTCTGTTTGTTGTTCGGCGGGGCGCCGTGGTTCACGGCCTCGCCGTTGTGCACACGGCAAACGGAAGGCGGCTCGATCCCCTATTCCCTCGGTGGGCAGATTTTGCTAGGAGGCAATACCCAACCCTTCTGCCCACCGCGTCCCACTCCATGAAGAACGACGAAATCCTGAGCCAAATCACCGAGTTCTGCCGCAAGGCGGACATGGCGGAGTCGACGTTCGGCCGGCGCGCGGTGAACGATGGGAAGCTCGTGCACCGCTTGCGCGAGGGCAAGCGTATTACCATCGACACGCTGGACCGGATCCAGGCCTATATGGCCGCATCGATGGCCGGCGGCGTGCCGCCCCCGCGGGGGCTTCAGGTGCCGCCGGAAAAGCGCGATCCGCGCGGCAATTTCCGCTTTTTCGAAAACCGCCAGAAATACCTGCTGTTCGTCCACACTTGCAGTGAGAAGCGGGTGGTCGCCGAGCGCGTGGCGCTGGAGCTTGCCAGCATCCATCCGCGGCCCCCGGCGCTGCGCGTGTTCGACGCCGGCGTGGGCGACGGCACGGTGCTGGCGCGCGTGCTGCGCTCGATGCATCAGCGCTTTCCGCACATGCCGTTCTATGTCGCCGGCAAGGAGCTCAGCCTCGAAGACCTCCGTCTGACGCTGGAGAAGGTGCCGGATCGCATTTTCGAGCATCCGGCGTCGGTGTTCGTCTTTACCAACATGTTCTACTCCGAGGCGCCCTGGCTCACGCCGGCATCGCCCGCGGCGGCCGCCGCGACGGTCTGGCACGAGGTTCCCTTGCGGGGGGCTTCCTCGGGCGAGTTCGAGACCCAGATCGCGGAGCTGAAGCCGTTTTTGGAGCAGAATTGGCGCGCGGCGGTCAGCCCGCGCACGGGCATGCCGCTATATGAGCGGCCTGTCGTTCTGGTGCTTTACCGCGAAGACCAGCGGTTTCTGCTCGATTCGACCATTCCGCGGCCAGGCCAGACCGAGGCCAATTTCGACCTCGTTATTGCATCCCAGCCATACCGCGCGCTGTCCTCGGTCAATTTTCGGGCAAAACGGATCATTGCGCCCCTGGCGCGGGCCTTGCGGGCAGGCGGCCGCCTGATCGGAATTCACTCCCACGGCCAGGATCCGGGCATGGAAATGATCCAGGCGATCTGGCCCGGAGAAAATCCTTTCTCAGTGAGCCGTCATGAGCTATTGCGCGCAGCGAAGTACGAGCTCGGCTCGGTGGGCCGCGACTTAAATTTTAATGCTTATGCGGATAACCGCTCGATCTTCAGGTATGATATGGAAGCTCTGCCCAACGAGGTGACAGGCACTATCGGCACCTCGACGGCCTTTGCAGCGTGGAATGCGGCAGTGTACGTCGCCCAGATCGAGGACGACCGGTTGACAGAAATGACTCAAAACGGCCGCACTCTGGATGCCGCCAGGGACGTGCTGCGAAAGTACAATGGGCTCTGGTTTCTCGACGAATCCTACGTCATCTCGCGCCGGCGTGATTGACATCATCCAAAGCTAAATATCGCAACGTCCGCCAGCTAGCAGCGGAACAAGGGGTTACTGATGCGCGCGTCCTATCTCTTCACCAGCGAGTCCGTGTCCGAAGGCCATCCGGACAAGGTGTGCGACCGGATCTCCGACGAGATCGTCGATCTGTTCTACCGCGAAGGACCGAAGGCAGGCATCGATCCCTGGCAAATTCGTGCCGCCTGCGAAACGCTCGCGACCACCAACAAGGTCGTGATCGCCGGCGAGACCCGCGGTCCCGCATCCGTCACCAACGAGCAGATCGAAGGCGTCGTCCGCGCCGCGATCAAGGACATCGGCTACGAGCAGGACGGCTTCCACTGGAACACCGCTGACATCGAGATCCTCTTGCATCCGCAGTCCGCCGACATCGCGCAGGGCGTCGATGCGCTGCAGCCGGGCGAGGTCAAGGAAGAGGGCGCGGGCGACCAGGGCATCATGTTCGGCTACGCCACCAACGAGACGCCCGACCTGATGCCGGCGCCGATCTTCTACGCCCACAAGATCCTCCGCCTCATCTCCGAAGCGCGCCACTCCGGCCGCGAGAAGGTGCTGGGCCCTGACTCCAAGAGCCAGGTCACCGTGCAGTACGAGAACGGCAAGCCGGTCGGCGTGCGCGAGATCGTGGTGTCGCATCAGCATCTCGTCGAGGACATCTCGTCCAAGCAAATTCGCGACATCGTCGAGCCCTACGTGCGCGAGGCGCTGCCGAAGGATTGGATCACGGCGAAAACCATCTGGCACATCAACCCGACCGGCAAGTTCTACATCGGCGGTCCCGACGGCGATTCCGGCCTGACCGGCCGCAAGATCATCGTCGACACCTACGGTGGTGCGGCCCCGCACGGCGGCGGCGCGTTCTCCGGCAAGGATCCGACCAAGGTCGACCGCTCCGCGGCTTACGCTGCCCGCTACGTTGCCAAGAACATCGTCGCGGCCGGTCTCGCCGATCGCTGCACGCTGCAGCTCGCTTACGCCATCGGCGTGGCGCGCCCGCTGTCGATCTACATCGACACCCACGGCACCGGTAAGGTGTCGGAGGACCAGCTCGAGAAGGCCGCCGCCAAGGCGATGGATCTCACCCCGCGCGGCATCCGCAGCCATCTCGATCTCAACCGCCCGATCTATGCGCGCACCTCCGCCTACGGCCATTTCGGCCGCACGCCCGACAACGAGGGCGGCTTCTCCTGGGAGAAGACCGATCTCGTCGAAGCGCTCAAGCGCGCCGTCTGATCACCGACGTCATTTCCGGGGCGCCGCGACAGCGGCGAACCCGGAACCTTATCCATTGTATCGAGATTCCGGGTTTGTCTCTTCGAGGGCGACCCGGAATGACCAATTCAACAACAGGACCTCCGCTATGAATGCGAAGCCCGGCTTCACCGACTACATCGTCAAGGACCTTTCGCTCGCCGATTTCGGCCGCAAGGAACTCTCGCTGGCCGAGACCGAGATGCCCGGCCTGATGGCCACGCGGGAAGAATACGGCCCGAAGCAGCCGCTGAAGGGCGCACGCATCGCCGGCTCGCTGCATATGACGATCCAGACTGGCGTGCTGATCGAGACGCTGGCCGCACTCGGCGCCGACATCCGCTGGGTCTCCTGCAACATCTATTCGACGCAAGACCACGCCGCGGCTGCGATCGCGGCCGCCGGCATTCCGGTGTTCGCGGTCAAGGGCGAGAGTCTTACCGAATACTGGGACTACACCGCCAAGCTGTTCGACTGGCACGGCGGCGGTCACCCGAACATGATCCTCGACGACGGCGGCGACGCCACCATGTACGTCCATCTCGGTTTGCGCGCCGAGAACGGCGACACCAAGTTCCTGGACAACCCGGGTTCGGAAGAAGAGGAAGTATTCTTCGCGCTTCTGAAGAAGCAGCTCAAGGAAAAGCCAAAGGGCTACTTCGCCGGGATCGCCAAGAGCATCAAGGGCGTTTCCGAAGAAACCACCACGGGCGTGCATCGTCTCTATGACATGCAAAAGGCGGGCACACTGCTGTGGCCTGCCATCAACGTCAACGACAGCGTCACCAAATCGAAGTTCGACAACCTCTATGGCTGCCGTGAATCGCTGGTCGATGGCATCCGCCGCGGCACCGACGTGATGATGTCGGGCAAGGTCGCGATGGTCGCGGGCTTCGGCGACGTTGGCAAGGGTTCGGCCGCTTCGCTGCGCCAGGCCGGCTGCCGCGTGCTGGTCTCGGAAGTCGATCCGATCTGCGCGCTCCAGGCTGCGATGGAAGGCTACGAAGTCGTGACCATGGAAGACGCCGCCCCCCGCGCCGACATCTTCGTCACCGCGACCGGCAACAAGGACATCATCACCATCGAGCACATGCGCGCGATGAAGGATCGCGCCATCGTCTGCAACATCGGCCACTTCGACAACGAGATCCAAATCGCGGGTCTGCGCAACTTGAAGTGGACCAACGTCAAGCCGCAGGTCGACGAGATCGAATTTCCCGACAAGCACCGCATCATCATGCTGTCGGAAGGCCGCCTGGTGAATCTCGGCAACGCCATGGGCCATCCCTCGTTCGTGATGTCGGCCTCCTTCACCAACCAGACGCTGGCGCAGATCGAGCTTTTCGCCAACAACAAGGACGGCAAGTACAAGAAGGAAGTCTACGTGCTGCCGAAATCGCTCGACGAAAAGGTCGCGCGCCTGCACCTCGCCAAGATCGGCGTCAAGCTCACCGAACTGCGCAAGGACCAGGCCGACTACATCGGCGTGAAGCAGGAAGGTCCGTACAAGTCGGACCACTACCGGTACTGATCCGCTGATCTGACTGATCATCGAGGCGAAGTCCCGGAGCAATCCGGGGCTTCGTTGTTTTGAACGCAACGCGCGCGCCTCTCGTCGTGGCTGTGTCGGGAGATGATTGCGAGTTGACGCGCAGCGCCCGCGAGCGGACAATCCTCGGCTGCGGGGAAACGATGCAAGACCATTTCGATGTGCTGATCGTCGGTGCCGGCCTGTCCGGCATCGGCGCCGGCTATCATCTTCAGACCAAATGCCCGGGCAAGCGCTACGTCATCCTCGAGGGGCGCGACTGCATCGGCGGCACCTGGGACCTGTTTCGCTATCCCGGCGTCCGCTCCGACAGCGACATGTTCACGCTCGGCTATTCCTTCAAGCCGTGGACCGACCCGAAGGCGATCGCCGACGGGTCGCAGATCCTGAATTACGTGCGCGAAACCGCAGCCGAGAACGGCATCGAGAAGCACATTCGCTTCCGCCATCGTGTCAAGCGTGCGGCGTGGTCGACGAGTGAGGCGCGCTGGACGATCGAGGTCGAGCGCATCACGGGCGAGGGCGCGACCGAAACCGTGCGCTTCACCTGCAATTTTCTGTTCATGTGCTCGGGCTATTACAAATACGAGGCGGGCTACACGCCGGAGTTTTCGGGCGTCGCGGATTTCGCCGGGCGCATCGTGCATCCGCAGAAATGGACCGACGACATCGACTGCGCGGGCAAGCGCGTCGTCGTGATCGGCTCGGGCGCGACCGCGGTGACGCTGGTGCCGGAGCTCGCCAAGACGGCTGCGCAGGTCACGATGCTCCAGCGCTCGCCGACCTATGTGGTGTCGCGTCCGGCGCAGGATCCCGTCGCCAACAAATTGCGCCGCAATCTGCCGACGCGCCTTGCCTATCATCTGATCCGATGGCGCAACGTGATGTGGGGGATGTTCTTCTTCCAGCTCAGCCGCCGCCGTCCTGCGAAGGTGAAGGAGCTGGTTCTCAAGGGCGTACAGATGGCCCTCGGATCCGACTACGACGTCGCGACCCATTTCACGCCGCGCTACAATCCCTGGGACCAGCGGCTCTGCCTCGTGCCGGATGGCGATCTGTTCAAGGCGATCCGCGAGCAGCGCGCCTCCGTGGTCACCAAGGAGATCGACACGTTCATCCACGACGGCATCCGCCTGAAGGACGGCAGCGAGCTTGCGGCCGACATCGTCGTGACCGCGACGGGGCTGGTGCTCCAGGTCGTCGGCGGTCTCGACATCAGTGTCGACGGCCGCGCCGTCGATTTCGCCGATACGCTGACCTACAAGGGCATGATGTATGCCGACGTGCCGAACATGGCTTCGGCCTTCGGTTACACCAACGCATCATGGACGCTGAAATGCGACCTCACCTGCGAATATGTCTGCCGGCTCATCAATTACATGGACCGGCACAATTTCCGGCAGTGCATGCCGCATAATGACGACCCGGAGATCACCGCGCAGCCGTCGCTCGATTTTACCTCCGGTTACGTGCAGCGCTCGGTCGCGAAGATGCCGAAGCAGGGCTCGAAGCAGCCGTGGCGGCTCTACCAGAACTATGCGTTCGACATCGTCTCCTTGCGGTTCGGCCGGATCGACGACGGCGTGATGCGGTATTCCTGATCTCGCCGGCGGCCCGCAGCGCCGATCCAAATCCGGGCGATCGCCGAGATGGCCGGTGACCAGCGGGCCGACGATTGCGCCAAGGCCGTACAGCCCCCAGTAGCGGGGGCCGGCCGCGATGCCCTGGCCGAGCCCGCCCGCGACGAAATCGACGATGAAGACCATGTGCGGCACCAGGGCCACCGCGTTGAGGCCGTATTGGACCAGCAGGGCGCGGACAGCGGGCGAAGCATGGTCGTGCTTCGCGTGATGCGAAGTCGCCGCATCGGCCTTAGACTCAGCAGGCCAGCTCCACCAGCTCGCTAGCGTGAGTACAGACGAGAGCGCACCAAGCCCATACCAGCTCTGCTGCAAACCCTGCTGGAGCAGCAGCCACCAGCGAGCCCGACGCGGCGACGCCGAGCCCGACGCCCGCAAAGATCACGCCGCCGACGATGCCGCGCCGCGTGGCCGAAGTGTGCGGCAGAATGACGGAGGCCGCCAGCACCATGATGATTCCTCCGGTGAGGCCGGACAGGAAGCGCCGCCTATGCGGCCGTGGCGTCCGCCGTCGCCGGGCGTGGCGTGGCGCGGATGTATTCGTACCAGGTGGCCGAGCAGGTCGCGCGCGGCGAATTAGAGATCGTGCTGGCCGGCGACGAAGATCCGGAGATGCCCGCGCATTTGATCTGCCCGCAGGGCCGGCTCTCGGTGCCCAAAGTGCGAGCCTTCACCGACTTTGCCGTGCCCCGGCTGAAGAAGCACTTTGCGCAACTGAAGAAGAGCATCAAGGCGCGTTGAACGGCTGCGCGCTCGGCAATGCGTTGTTTCGCGTATTCGGTCACCCCGGTGAATCGGCCATGCTGGCCGAACGGTTAACGCTGGATTAACCGCGGAGTCCTAGCCTGTCTCGGCCGGGGTTACTTGCAAGGCCGAGGTGAGCCCAATGGAAGCCCAGAAGATCGCGGTCGACGCCGTCGTCGCGTTGACCGATTGCGACCGCGACGCCGTCATCGCCTTCATCCGCCGGCTCTATCTCGCCGGCGTAACCGATCCCAAGCGCCTGACCTTCAAGGGTCTCCAGGCGCTGTCGCGGCTCTGATTCGGCTCGTTTCGCCTCAGGTCACCCGTCCTTACTCTCTCGAGCGTGATTGCAACCCACCGGTGAATATCTTGCCGGTCGGGCGGTGTCGGGGTAGATCACGTCCCCGGCTGGATCACTGGGGGAACGGGAGATGCTGAAACAGCTTTTTGCACCGCAGCTCGTCATACTCTATGTGCTGGCGGCGTCGACGATCTACATTCATTTCTGCGGCAAGCACCGGCTGCGCTTTGCGCGCCAGCTCGGCGATCACTCCACCTATCTTTCGCCCTACAACGTGCTGATGTATGCGGGATCGGCGGTGCCGAACAGGCCGGTGATCCCGGTCGATCAGTTTCCCGAGCTCAAGCCGCTCAGCGAGAATTGGGAGACCATTCGCGACGAGGCCGTTCGCCTGTTCGACGAAGGCTTCATTCGCGCAGCGGTGAAGAACAACGATTGGGGTTTCTACTCGTTCTTCAAGAGCGGCTGGAAGCGGTTTTACCTGAAATGGTACGACGACTTTCTACCCTCGGCGCGCACGCTGTGCCCGAAGACGGTGGAGCTGCTCAACTCTATCCCGAGCGTGCATGGCGCGATGTTCGCGATGCTGCCGCCGGGCGGCAAGCTCGGCGCGCACCGCGATCCCTTCGCCGGCTCGCTGCGCTACCACCTCGGCCTCGTCACGCCGAACTCGAACAAGTGCCGGATCCTGGTCGACGGCGTCGAATGCGTCTGGCGCGACGGCGAGGCCTTCATGTTCGACGAGACCTTCATCCACAGCGCGGAGAATGAGACCGACGTCAACCGCATCATCCTGTTCTGCGACGTCGAGCGTCCGATGAAGTACGGCTTCATGGCTGCGATCAACCGCTGGGTCAGCCATCACATCGTCAAGGCGTCGGCGACGCAGAACGTCGACGGCGAGGATGTCGGCGTGCTCAACAAGCTGTTCGGCAAGCTCTACGAGATCCACCTTGCGAGCCGCAAGGTCAAGCAATGGAATCGCAACGTCTACTACACGCTGAAATATTCGCTGACGGCGCTGATCCTCGGCCTCATCGTGGTGTCGGCATTGCGGTGATCGCGTTTGCATGGGGTGGCGAAGCAAACCACCAGCATTTTCTAGTGATGGTGCTTGTGTCCTTCGGAGCTATCAGGGCGCTGGTAACCTCGCAGCTCCGCGTATCGCTGCATTTGGCTCTGATCGAGCAAGGCGGTTGTCGACAGATGATATTTGAGGTGGCTTTCGCGGAGCAGTGCCTGGGTTTCCGAAATAGCAACGAGGGTCGCCTTGAGTGACTCCGGGGTCACGACGCGGGCAGAGAAGAGCCGGTCCAACTCCGTTTCCTGCTCGACAAGCTTGTTACCCAGCGGGACCGCCTCTTGCTTCATGGCATCGAAGAGGCGCTGAACCTGGATGCGCTGATCGGCGGTCAAGTCAAGCCGATCACCGAACTCAAGAACATGGCTCGGACCGGGATATCCGTTGAGTTCGGCGGCAAGCGCCAGGCCCATGCCACGACCTGTTCGAAGATCGTCGACCTGCTGGTGCGACAGCGCCTTGATGGGGCGCTGCTCAAGGCCAGCATAGGGCTGACTGGACTGCGCGCTGGCAGCGTTGCACGAGACCATAAGGGTGGCCGCAAGCAGGATAAGGCGTCTCATGAGCTGGCTCCATGAAATCGGCCCGGGTTCGTTGATCGTCTCCACCGGTGCTCTCCACATATCTTGCTGGACGGTTCGCCCCATGGCAACAAGATTGCCTGATGAGCTGTCAAACATGGAGCAGGCAATGGCCCCGTTGCCAGTTGCGAACACTGAGCTGGTGCAATTCTTCCGCGAGTGGCTGGAAACCTTCGCGGGCTATGTCCGCGAGGTCGACTATGCTTCGGCGCGGCCGCTCTTCCATCCGGATGTGCTGGCCTTCGGCACGCATAACGATGTCATCCCAGGCCTCGATCAATGGGTCTCGACGCAATGGGACAACGTCTGGCCGAAGACGACCGACTTCCGATTCGTGATTGAGCAAACCTCGATCCTGGCATCACGGGACGGCGCGATGGCAACCGTGATCGCGCCGTTCACGAGCACGGGCTATCACCCCGATGGCAGCCCGTTTCCGCGTCCGGGCCGCGCCACCATGGTGTTTTCCTGCAATGCCGAGGGTTGGCTGTGCGTGCATTCCCACATGTCGCTCAATCGCGGCGTGCCGCAGGCAAGCCACGCCGACCGGTCGGTGAAGGCCTGGTAGATCGGCATCGTCCGCCATCGAAATGCAAAAGGCCTCGGACATGTCCGGGGCCTTGTTATTTCGTGCCGCCGTAAGCCTTACTCCGGCTGGCCGATCGACACCTTCAGCGTGCCGACGCCATCGACGCCGCATTCGAGCTTGTCGCCGGGCTGGAGCTGCGACACGCCGGCCGGTGTGCCCGTCATGATGATGTCGCCGGCGGCGAGCTTCACCTGCTGCGAGAGCTGCCAGATGATCTCAGGCACGTTCCAGATCAACTCGGTAAGGTCGCCCTGCTGCGCTTCCTTGCCGTTGACCGTGAGCCAGATCTTGCCCTTGGCGGGATGGCCGATCTTCGATGCCGGCTGCACCGCAGAGCAAGGGGCGGAGCCGTCGAACGACTTGCCGACCTCCCACGGACGCTCCTTCTTGCGCGAGGCGATCTGGAGGTCGCGGCGGGTGAGATCGATGCCGACGGCGTAGCCGTAGACATGGTCGAGCGCCTTGTCGGCGGGGATATTGAGGCCGCCGCTTTTCATCGCGACGATCAGCTCGACCTCGTGATGGAGATCCTTGGTCAGCGGCGGATAGGGAATGCTGGCGCCGTCAGGCACAAGCATGTCGGCGTGCTTGGCGAAGAAGAACGGCGGGGCGCGCTCGTCGTTGCCCATCTCGCGGATGTGCTCGAGATAGTTGCGGCCGACACACCAGATGCGGCGCACGGGATAACGGCCGCTTTCCCCGACAACGGGAAGCGATGCCTGGGCCGGAAGCGGGATGACGTAGGAGGCGGCGTTCATGAAGCGGTCTCGCTGCTCTTGGGGTGAAACGAACTCTATGCGGTTGCGCTGATCGGCGCCAGAGCGCCTGCGTCGTGATGTTGCAGGCGGAAGAACGAAGCGTAGCGTCCGCCGCGGCGGAGCAGCTCGTCATGCCGGCCCTGCTCGACGATCTCGCCGCCCTCGACTACCAGGATCGCATCCGCGTGCATGATAGTGTGCAGGCGGTGCGCGATCACGATGGTGGTGCGGTTCCGGCAGAGATGCTCGATCGCCTCCTGCACTTGCCGCTCGGACTCGGAATCCAGCGCGGCTGTGGCTTCGTCGAGCAGGATGATCGGCGCGTTCTTGATCAGCGCGCGCGCGACCGCGATGCGCTGGCGCTGGCCGCCGGACAGCTGCGTGCCGTGCTCGCCGACCGGCGTGTCGTAGCCGAGCGGGAAGCTCATGATGAAATCATGTGCGCAGGCTGCTTTCGCAGCATCGATGATTTGTTCTTCGGTCGCACCAGACCGGCCGAAGGCGATGTTGCTGCGGATGGTGTCGCGGAACAGATAGACGTCCTGACCGACATAGGCGGTCTGTGCGCGAAGCGATTTGCGCGAGATCGAGCCGATCGACTGGCCGTCGATCACGATGTCCCCTTGAATCACCTCGTAGAAGCGCAGCAGCAGCGCCAGCACGGTCGACTTGCCGCCGCCGGAGGGGCCGACCAATGCGGTGACCTTGCCGGGCTCGGCAACGAAACTCATGCGGTTGAGAACGGTCTCGCCGGTCCGGTAAGAGAAGCTGACGTCGTTGAGCTCGATGCGTGCATCCGACAGTTTCAACGCCGGCTTGTCGTCGTCAGAGTGCTCGCTCGCGGGGCTGTCGACGACTTCGAGCAGCATGCGGGCGCCGACGAGCTGGCTGTTGAGGTCGATATTGAGCCGCGCCAGCCGCTTGGCGGGCTCGGTCGCCATCAGGAACGCGGTCATGAACGAGAAGAACGCGCCGGGCGTGGCGTTGAGCGCGACCACGCTATAGCCGCCATAGAGCAGGCAGCCGGCGACCGCGAAGCCGCCGAGCATCTCCATCAGCGGGTTGGAGCGATTGGCGACGCGGGCCATCTTGTTGGCGTTGCGCTCGACGATCGCGATGTTCTCGTCGATGCGGTTCTGCATGGTGTCTTCGAGCGTGAACGCCTTGACCGTGCGGATGCCTTGCAGCGATTCCTGCATCGTCTCCAGGATGTCGGCGGTGCCGGTGAACTGGTTATAGGCGAGGCCCTTGATGCGCTTGACCAGCTTGCGCAGCACCAGCATTGCCGGCGGCACCACGACGAGGCCGATGAACGACATCACCGGGTCCTGCCACACCATCACGCCGATCATGGCGAGTAGCATCATGAGGTCGCGCCCGACGGCGTTGACCAGCATGTTGAGGACATCGGTGATGGACTTTGCTCCGGCCGTCAGCCGCGCCAAAAATTCCGACGAATGCCGCTCGGAGAAGAATCCGACGCTCTCGCGCATCAGCTTGGCGAACAGCTGGCGCTGGTTGGTGGCGAGGATGGCATTGGAGATCTTGGTCAGGATCACCATGTGGCCGTAAGTCGCCACGCCCTTGATGAAGAGCAGGATCACGGTGATGCCCGAAAACATCGCGATGCCGGGGATGTTCTTGTCGACATAGGCTTGGTTGATGACCTGGCCGAGCACGTAGGTCGCGCCCGCGGTCGATCCGGCGGCAAGCGCCATCAGCGCGAAGGCGACGAGGTAACGCCGCCAGTAGATGACCCCTTGTTCCGTGACAAGGCGGCGAACGAGGACCGCTGCCGCATAGGGATCGTCGGTGATTTTCTTTGGAAACTGGGCCATCCGTAGTCCATTGACGGCACAGGAAAAAAGCCTGCCCGCGCGTCAGGGATCGAACGGCCTCTGTGCCCGCTAAAGCCGCGCTTTTCAAGCCCAATTAAGGACTTGCGCCCGGATGGAATCTAGGCCGAGGCGGCGTGGCGGAGTTCGCCGTGGTGCTCGCGGAACAGCTTGTCCTCCCACGCCAGCGCATGCGCGGCGATGGTCTCGAGGTCGTCGTATTGCGGCTTCCAGTCGAGCAGGCTGCGGATGCGGCTGGTGTCGGCGACCATGGTCATGATGTCGCCGGACCGGCGCGGGGCGTATTGCACGGCGAAGCTGCGCCCGGAAACCCGGCGCACCGCGTCGATGGTTTCCAGCACGGAATAGCCGCGGCCATAGCCGCAATTCAGCGTCGTCGAGGCGCCGCCATTGCGCAAATACGCGAGCGCCGAGCGATGCGCCTGCGACAGGTCCGTGACGTGGATGAAGTCGCGGATGCAGCTGCCGTCCTGGGTCGGATAGTCGGTGCCGAACACGTCGATCTTGGCACGCTGGCCTGTCGCGGCTTCCACTGCGATCTTGAGCAGATGCGTAGCACCGACGGTTGCGAGGCCGATGCGGGCCTGCGGATCGGCACCCGCAACGTTGAAGTAGCGCAAGGTCACGTATTGCATGCCGTAGGCGGCGGCGACGTCGTGCAGCATGATCTCGGTCATCAGCTTCGACGAGCCGTAGGGCGACAGCGGCCGCGTCGGCGCGTGTTCGGGCACCGGCACCAGGTCCGGATTGCCGTAGACAGCGGCGGTCGAGGAGAAGATGAAGCGGTTGATGCCGCGCTTGACTGCGACGTTGAGCAGGTTGCGGGCGGTCATGAAATTGTTGCGGTAATAGCCGAGCGGATCGCGCATCGAATCCGGCACGACCACCGAGCCCGCGAAATGGATGATGCTCTCGATATTGTGCTGGGCGATCACGCCTTCGAGCAGGTTCTCGTCGCCGGCATCGCCAATGAACAGCGGCACGCCTTCGGGCAGATACGCGGAGAAACCGGTGGAGAGATCGTCGATCACAACGACGTCCTCGCCGGCTTCCGCCAGCGCCAGAACCGTGTGACTTCCGATATAGCCGGCGCCGCCGGTGACTAGCACAGTCATGGTCTCACCCGTCTTCATCAACGCTGCAAGTTAACGTCTGCGTGGTGAAGAGGGGGTATCGGCGCGGCTGAACTGGTCACTATACTTAATGTTGCGTATAGGGGGCCAACGAAGCGGAGCGTGACGTGGCGAATTCCCCGAGCGATCTCGAAGTGATCGTGCCAAATCTGCACAGGCGCTATTCCGGGGTCACCGCGACCAACCGGATGGTGGCGCCGCGGCTGGCAAAGCTGTTTCGCGCCGGCTGGTTCGGCTCCGACGCGCCAGAGGGGATCGCGCGGCTGAGCAGTGCAGATCTCCTGAAATTGTGGCGCCGCAAGCAGCCTTTGATCTGGCATGCGCGGCGCAACAACGAGATGATCGCGGGCGTCGTGCTGCGTGCGCTCGGCTGGCCGTTGAAACTGGTCTTTACCTCCGCAGCACAGCGGCACCATAGCTGGATCACGCGCTGGCTGATCCGGCGCATGGACGCGATCATCGCGACATCAGATATCTCGGCCTCGTTCCTGAAAGTGCAGGCGACGGTGATCCCGCATGGCGTCGACACTGACGTCTATGCGCCGCCGCTCGATCGCGCCGCCGCGTTCGCGGAAGCTGCGCTGCCGGGCCGCTATGCGATCGGCTGCTTCGGCCGCGTGCGCGCGCAGAAGGGCACTGATTTGTTTGTCGATGCGATGTGCCGCTTGCTGCCGCGCTATCCAGATTTCACCGCTGTTATCGTCGGACAGGTCACGCCCGAGCAAACTCCCTTTGCGAACGACCTGAAGAATCGGATCGAGGCCGCCGGCCTGCAATCGCGCATCGTCATCACCGGCGAGCTGCCGATCGAACATGTGCAGCGCTGGTATCAGCGGCTGACGATCTACGCCTTCACCTCACGCAACGAAGGCTTTGGTTTGACGCTGATCGAGGCGATGGCAGCCGGCAGCGCGCTGGTCGCCGCGCGCGCCGGCGCGGCCGAGCTCGTGGTCGAGGATGGCGTGACCGGTGTGCTGATCCCGACCGGTGACGCGGATGCGCTGGCGGCAGCGCTGGAGCCGCTGATGGGCGATGTGGCCACCGCGATCGCTATGGGTGAGCGCGGGCGGGCACGGGTGCTCGAACGATTCAGCCTCGATGCGGAAGCGGCGCGTATCGGCGAGGTCTATCAGCCGCTGCTCTGAGCCGGCGCTGTCGTGACCGCAAACAAAAACGCGAAAACAACCCCATGCACAGTAGCCGGGGACAGCGAAATCAATGGCTTGGCGGCGGGTCGATGTCTGCTGATTTTACGAAACCAATTTGACTCGTCGGGCAAAACACTGGCAGGATGTCACCATCGGCGCAGCCCCCAATGGCCTCAAGTCGTAACGCGCATCCCAGCCTCACCCAGCACCCGCTCCGCAATCTCCACCACCTCGTTCGCCGCAATATCCCGCATGCAGCGGTGGTCGTTCATCTTGCAGATCGTGCTCTGGCAGGGTTGGCACGACAGCACGCTCTTGTCCTGGACCACGGTCGCGGCAAGGCCGTTGAGGGGCGCCCAGAGGTAGGGACTGGTCGGGCCGAAGATGCCCATGGTGGGCGTCCCCAGCGCGGCCGCGATGTGCATCAGGCCAGAATCGTTGGAGATGGCGACGCCCGCGGCGGCCATGGCGAGGACGCCATTGCGGAGGTCGTTGCCGGTGAGGTCGCGGACGCCCGGGCCGCCCGCCGCGACGATCTCCTGGGCGAGGCCCTTTTCCGCGGGACCGCCGATCACCCAGACCTCCATGCCGCGCGCGGCCAGCAGCCGGGCGGCCTCAGGATAGTAGGTCCAGCGCTTTGAGGCGCCGACCGAGCCGGGGGCGAGCGCCACCGCGGCGCCCGCGCTGAGGCCGTTGGCTTGCCGCCAGCGGACAATGTCCTCGGTTGGCACCCGCAGCTGCGGTACCGGCCATTCCGGGGGCAGGGGGGCGCCGTCGGGCTGGGCGAGGGCGGCGTTCTTGTCGATGAAGCGGGGCAGTTTCTTTTCGCCCCAGCGCCAGCGGTTGAGCAGGCCGAACCGGAATTCGCCGACGAAGCCGACCCTTTCCGGAATCCCGGCCAAAGCGGGCGCGATGGCGGCCTTCCAGGTCCGGGGCAGCACCAGGGCGGTGCCGTAGTTCCGCTCGCGCAGGAGCTTCGCCAAGCCGAGCTGGCGGCCCACGGCGAGTTGGCTGCGCGGCAGGTCCCAGACGACGCCCTCGCGCACGCCGGGCATGTAGTCGACTAGAGGAGCGCACAGGGATGTCGTCAGGAGATCGATCGGCCGGTTCGGCCAGCGCTCCTTCAGGACCCGCACCACGGTGTGATTCCGGACGAAATCGCCGATCCACATGTACGGGACGATCAGGATCGGGCGGGTGTCGCTCCGATCTGTATCTCCGCCAAATTGCGAATCTTTGTTCATTCGTTATATTGGACCGTGGGTTCGCTGATGTGGCGGTTCGGTTAGCCGCTCCGGGCCGGCAGGTAAAGCCGGCAGGAGCGGCAATCCCAAAACCGCTTACACTTTGGCGGATCATGCGCTAGGGCAGGACCGGGCCGCAAAACTTCGGGCAGGCGAAATCTGGCGGGGAAGTTGGAATGTTGCTGGTGACCGGCGGAGCCGGTTTTATCGGATCGAATGTCGTCGCCGCGCTGAACGAGGCCGGCCGTAGCGACGTCGTGGTTTGTGATTTCCTCGGCAACGACGGCAAATGGCGCAATCTCGCCAAGCGGCAGCTTGTGGATATCGTGCCGCCGGCTGAGCTGCCGGACTGGCTGAAGGGCCGCAAGCTCGATGCCGTGATCCATCTCGGGGCGATTTCCGCGACCACCGCGACAGAGGGCGATCTCGTATTCGAGACCAACTTCCGCCTGTCGATGCGCCTCCTGGACTGGTGCACGGCGAATGCGGTGCCGTTGATCTACGCCTCCTCGGCGGCGACCTATGGCGACGGCGAGGCAGGATTTGACGACGACAGCTCTGTGCCTGCGCTGAAAAAACTGCGGCCGATGAATCTCTACGGCTGGAGCAAGCACCTGTTCGATCTCGCCGTCGCCGAGCGCGCGGCGAACGGCGAGAAGCTGCCGCCGCAATGGGCCGGCCTGAAATTCTTCAACGTGTTCGGCCCCAACGAATACCACAAGGGCTCGATGATGAGCGTGCTGGCGCGCCGCTTCGACGACGTCAAAGCGGGCCGCGTCGTGCAATTGTTCAAGTCGCATCGCGAGGGCATCGCCGACGGCGATCAGCGCCGCGATTTCATCTGTGTCGACGACGTCGTGCGCGTCGTCATGTGGCTGCTGGCGACGCCGTCGGTGTCCGGCATCTTCAACGTCGGCACCGGCAAGGCACGCAGCTTCAGGGATCTGATGCTCGCGGCCTATTCCGCGCTCGGCGCGAGGCCCAACATCGAATATATCGACATGCCCGAGCAGATCCGCGGCAGCTACCAGTACTTCACCCAGAGCGAGGTCGATCGCCTCCATTGCGCCGGCTATAATGGTGGTTTCACGACGCTCGAGGACGCGGTGAAGGCCTATGTCGGGGATTACCTCGACCGGCCCGACCGCTTCCGCTGAGGCCCATCACCATGCCGACGCCCATTCTCGATTTCGATGCCCTCGCGCAAGCCATCTCAGGCCGCACGGTGCTGTGCATCGGCGACATCATGCTGGACGAGTTCGTCTATGGCGAGGTGTCGCGGATCTCGCCGGAAGCGCCGGCGCCCGTCCTCGCGGCGCAGCGCAGCGAGATCCATATCGGCGGTGCCGGCAATGTCGCGCGCAACGTCGCTTCCCTCGGCGCGCGCTGCATTTTCGTCGGCCTCGTCGGCGAGGATGATGCGGGCAGGCAGCTCGCCTCGGCGCTTGCGGAGCAGGGTGCAATCGAAAGCGTGCTGGTGTGCGATCCCTCGCGCCCGACCACGCGAAAGGTCCGCTTCGTCTCCGAGCATTTTTCCACGCACATGCTGCGCGCGGATTGGGAGCAGGCACAACCTGCCTCCGATACGATCGAGACCAGGCTGATCGAAGCGATCCTGCCGCAGATCCCGCGCGCCGACATCGTGCTGCTCTCCGACTACGCCAAGGGCGTGCTGACCGCCCGCGTGATCCGCCACACCATCGACGCCGCGCGAAAGCTCGGCAAGCCCGTGATCGTCGATCCGAAGAGTCTCAATTGGGCGATCTATCGCGGCGCGACGCTCCTCACGCCCAATCGCAGGGAATTTTCGGAGGCGACCAGAAGCCGCGCCGACACTTCACAAAGCATCGTCGATGCAAGCGAGGACGTGATGCGGCTCGCCGATTGCGAGGCGATCCTGGTCACGCAAGGCGAGCACGGCATGACGCTGGTGCCGCGCAACGGCGAGGCCGTTCATGTTCCGGCGGTCCCGGTCAAGGTGCGTGACGTCTCCGGCGCCGGTGACACCGTCGCCGCCGCGCTCGCGGTGTCGCTCGCCACGGGCGCGGACTGGGATACGGCCCTGCGCATGGCCAGTGCCGCCGCCGCCGTCGCCGTCGGTAAGCAGGGCACCGCCACCGTGAGCACGGCCGAGCTGAAGCGAAAGATATTGCCGCATGCCTATCTCGCGGCCGAGGAGAAGATCGTGCTCGAGCCTGATACGCTCGACACGCAGCTCGCGGAATGGAAGAGCCAAGGCCAGCGCATCGGCTTCACCAATGGCTGCTTCGACATCCTGCATCCCGGTCACGTCAAGGTGCTGACCGCGGCGCGCGCCGCCTGCGACCGTCTCATCGTGGGCCTCAACAGCGACGCCTCAGTGCGGCGGCTGAAGGGCGCCGATCGCCCCGTTCAGGACGAGCGGGCGCGTGCGGAAGTGCTGGCGGCGCTCGAAGCCGTCGATCTCGTCGTCATCTTCGAGGAGGATACGCCGATCGACCTCATCACCCGCATCAAGCCGAGCGCGCTGGTGAAGGGCGGCGACTACACCCGCGAGCAGGTGGTCGGCCATGAGGTCGTCGAAGCCGCGGGCGGAACGGTCGTGCTGGTCGACATCCTCCGGGGCTTCAGCACGACGGCGCTGGTTCATCGCGCGCGCGGAGAGGGCAAGTGACGACGCTCGCGGGGGAGACGACCGGCCAGGTGCTGTGGCGGCGTCTGCGCAGTCCGGCGGCCTGGTCCGAGACGGTTGATCTGTTCGCGATCCTGACTGCGGCCTCGCTGCCATGGTCGACGTCGCTTGCGGCGATCTTCAATGTTTTGATGCTGCTCTGCATGGCGCCGTTTCTCGACATCCGCGAGTTCCTGCAATCGCTCAAGCGCCCGATCTGCGCGGCGCCGATTGCGCTGGTCCTGCTCGCACTGGTGGGGACGCTGTGGTCGGACGCGGCCTGGGGCGCGCGCTTCTACGCGGTCAATCCGACCGTCAAGCTGCTGGTGCTGCCGATCCTGCTCTATCACTTTGCGCGCTCGCCGCGCGGACATTGGGTGTTTGTCGCGTTCCTGGCGTCGTGCGCGCTGCTGTCGGTGATGTCCTGGCTCGTCGCCTTCTACCCCGACCTCGCGCTCAAGTCGGACCGCGTCGAACGCGGCATCTTTGTCAAGAACTACATCGACCAGAGTCAGGAGTTCGCGCTCTGCGCGGTCGCGCTCGCCTATCCGATCGTGCAGTTGCTGCGCCAGAAGCGTTACTGGATCGCCGGGCTGCTCACGGTGCTTGCGCTCAGCTTCTTCGTCAACATGGCCTTCGTGGTGGTGTCGCGCACTGCGCTCGTCACTGTTCCGATCATGTTCGGTGTGTTCGCGTTGCTTCATCTGAAAAGGCGCAGCATCGCGATCATCTCCGCCGCCCTGCTCGTGGGCGCGGTTCTCGCCTGGCAGGCCTCGCCGCAATTGCGCAAGACCGCCGACAGCTTTGCCAGCGACTACACACGCTATGTGGAAAACGGCGCGCCGACCTCGGCCGGCTTGCGGCTCGAATTCTGGCGGAAATCCCTCAGCTTCTTCGCGGAAGCGCCGATCAAGGGGCACGGCACGGGCTCGACGCGCGGATTGTTCGAGCGGGCCGCGACGCCGGGCGTCGGCCTGTACCAGGCATCATCCGAGGTGATCGGCAACCCGCATAACCAGACGCTGAACGTTGCGGTGCAATGGGGCATCATCGGAATTGTTGTTCTCTACGCTATCTGGATTCTGCATTTGCTGTTGTTTCGCGGCGACGGGCTGGCAAACTGGGTCGGCCTCCTGGTCGTGGTCCAGAACGTCTTCACCTCGCTGTTCAATTCCCATCTGTTCGACTTCCACGAGGGCTGGATGTACGTCATCGGTGTCGGAGTTGCCGGCGGCATGGTGATTCGGGCCCAGCAGGCCGAGACGAAGGCGGCGGAAGCCGGTTCCTGAACGGCCGCGTGTTGAGCAGCAAGCCTTGACTGGCAAGCCTTGACTGGCATGTCTTGCCGAGATGGGTTATCAGCGCGGTCAGGTTGCACCTAACTGGATTTTCATCGGTCAGCGGATGACGCGTCTTTCGCATCTCACCTTGCGCAATTTCTTCATCGCGCTCCACGACCTGCTGGCGACCACGGCGGCGCTGTTCGCTGCCTTCTATCTGCGCTTCGAGGGCGGCGAAGGTTTCTTCGACCGCCTGCCGCTGCTGATCCAGATCCTGCCCTATTTCCTCGCCTTCAGCGTGGTCGTGTTCTTCGTCTTCAACCTGACCACGACGAAATGGCGCTTCATCTCACTGCCCGACGCGCTGAACATCATCCGCGTCGCGACCGTGCTGACGGTTGCGCTCCTGGTGCTCGATTACATCTTCGTCGCCCCCAACGTCCGCGGCGCCTTCTTCCTCGGCAAGGTGACGATCGTCCTCTATTGGTTCATCGAGATCTCCTTCCTCAGCGCGTTGCGCATGGCCTACCGTTATTTCCGCTATACGCGGGTGCGGCGTCAGGCCCGCATCGGGGATGCCGCGCCGACGCTGCTGATCGGCCGCGCCGCGGATGCCGAGGTGCTGTTGCGCGGAATCGAGAGCGGGGCGATCAAGCGCATCTGGCCGGTCGGCGTGCTGTCACCGTCGAGTTCCGATCGCGGCCAGTCCATCCGCAACGTCCCGGTTCTGGGGGGCGTCGATGACATCGAGGATGTCGTCGCCGACTTCGCCAAGCGCGGCAAGCCGATCGCGCGCGTGGTGATGACGCCGACGGCATTCGAGCCGGAGGCCCATCCCGAATCGATCCTGATGCGCGCGCGCAAGCTCGGCGTGATCGTGAGCCGCATGCCCTCGCTCGAGAGCGGCGACACGCCGCGGCTCACCGCCGTCGCCGTCGAGGACTTGCTGCTGCGGCCGAGCGAGACGATCGACTATGCGCGGCTCGAGGCCCTGATCGAGGGCAAGGCCGTGATCGTCACCGGCGGGGGTGGCTCGATCGGTTCCGAGATCTGCGAGCGTGTCGTCGCGTTCGGCGCCGCGCGCCTACTGATCGTGGAAAATTCCGAGCCCGCGCTCTACGCGATCACGGAAGCGCTCGCGGCGCGCGGCACAGCTGCTTCGATCGAAGGGCGGATCGCCGACATTCGCGACCGTGAGCGCATCATGCGCCTGATGGCCGACTTCAAGCCGGACATCGTGTTCCATGCCGCCGCGCTCAAGCACGTGCCGATCCTCGAGCGCGACTGGAGCGAGGGCGTCAAGACCAACATCTTCGGCTCGATCAACGTTGCCGATGCCGCGCATAGTGCCGGCGCCGAAGCCATGGTGATGATCTCGACCGACAAGGCGATCGAGCCGGTGTCGATGCTCGGCCTCACCAAGCGCTTCGCCGAGATGTATTGCCAAGCGCTCGACCATGATCTCGCGGCGGGTCACGGCGGCGCGAGGCGGTCGATGCGGCTGATCTCGGTCCGGTTCGGCAATGTGCTGGCGTCGAACGGCTCGGTGGTGCCGAAGTTCAAGGCCCAGATCGATGCCGGCGGCCCCGTGACGGTCACGCATCCCGACATGGTCCGTTACTTCATGACCATTCGCGAGGCCTGCGATCTCGTCATCACGGCGGCAACGCATGCGCTCGGAACACAGCGTTCGGACGTGTCAGTGTACGTGCTCAACATGGGCCAGCCGGTGAAGATCGTCGATCTCGCCGAGCGCATGATCCGCCTCTCTGGCTTGCAGCCGGGCTACGACATCGAAATCGTGTTCACGGGCATGCGGGCCGGCGAACGCCTGCACGAAATCCTGTTTGCCTCCGAGGAGCCGACCCGCGAGATCGGCGTCGCCGGCATCATGGCCGCGCAGCCGAACGAACCGCCGATGCAGACGCTGCGCAAATGGATTGCGGCGCTGGAGCAGGCGATCGCGCGCGACGATCGCGCCACCATCAGGACCATCCTGAAGGACGCGGTTCCGGAATTCGGGTCGACCGCGGCCTGACCATGCAGCCTCGAGGCAAGATCGTCGTCGCGAGCCAGCATTATCCGCCTGATCCGAGCACGACGGCGGCGATCATGGCCGAGATCGCCTGCCGCATCGCCGGGGATCACGAGGTCGTCGTGCTGTCGGGCTCATCAGGCGCGCTGCCGGCGTCGCTGACCGGGCCCGGCAAGCCGCGCGTCGTCGCCGTCAAGAACCGTATCGCAGGCAAGGCGGCGCTGGTGCGGCGCGGCGCCTCCGAGCTGCTGTTCGCGGCGCGCACGTTCCTGGCGTTGACACGGGAGCTGAGGCGAGGTGACGTCGTGCTCACCGTCACCGCGCCGTTCATGCTGCCTTATGCGGTCGCGGCGGCGGCAAGGCTGAAGGGCGCGCGCTCGGCGCTGATCATGCACGACCTCTTCCCCGACGTGCTGGTGATGGCGGGCCTGCTCAAGCCCGGTTCGATCGTGACCATGACGATGCGCGCCGCCAACAGCCTGATGTTCCGCGCGCTCAATGCCGTCATCACCATCGGCCGCGATGCGGAACGGCCGCTGCTGAGCTATTCCGGCATGACGCGGAACAAGATCCGCTTCATCCCGAACTGGGCGACGCTCGCGCCCGCACCCCGCCCGGTGACGGCGGACAATCCGTTCCGCAAGGCGCATCGCGCGCGTTTCATTGTCGGCCTGTCGGGAAATCTCGGCTTCACCCACGATCCGGAGATCGTGTTCGAGGCGGCGCGCCTTTTGAAGGACGATTCGGACATCCGCTTCCTGCTCTCCGGCTGGGGCATCGGCTTCGAGCGGCTGACGCAGTTGCAGGCCGAAGCGAACTTGCCCAATGTCTCCTTCGTGGCGCGGGTCGAGGATGCCGAGCTCGAGGCATTCCTGGCGGCGGCCAATCTCTGGATCATTCCGTACCGGAAGGACGTTGCGGGAGTGTCGGTGCCGAGCCGGTTCTACAATCTGCTGGCGGTTGGCCGTCCCGTGGTGCTGGTCTCCGAGCCGGAGGCCGAGGCCGCGTTGACGGTGGTGGAGAACGGGCTGGGCTGGGTCGTGACGCCGGGCCGTGCCGATCAACTGGCCGAGGCGATCCGCGCGGCGTCTCGCTCCGACGATGTCACTATTGCGGAGCGCGCGGTGAAGGCGGCAGCGAAGTTCGATCGCGTCACCGCGATGAACGCCTATGCCGCCGTGGTCGACGAATTGCTGCGCAACCCCGAACTGGCGGAGCAACGATGAACGAGCCCAAGCCAGTCGTACTGGTGACGGGGGCGAGCGGTTTCGTCGGCCGTCATGTCGTGCCCGCGCTGGCGCGCGAGGGATGGTCGGTCCGCCGCGCGGTGCGCAGCCCGGAAGGCATGGACGACGAGGTCGTGATCGAGACGATTGGCCCCGAGACCGACTGGCAGGCCGCGCTTCAAGGCGTCGACGCGGTGGTCCATCTCGCCGCGCGCGTGCATCACAAGCACGAGGAGCATGCGGTCCAGCTCTACCGCAACGTCAACATTGCCGGCACGCTGCACCTGGCGCGCAGCGCGGCGACGGCTGGCGTGCGCCAGTTCATCTTCGTCAGCACAGTTCTCGTGCACGGCCGCAGCAACGAGGGCCGCGCGCCGTTCAGCGAGGACGATATCCTGACGCCGCGCGGCCTCTATGGCATGTCCAAGGCCGCGGCCGAGGCGGGCTTGAAGACGCTGGCGCGCGATAGCGCCATGAAGATTTCGGTGATCAGGCCGCCGCTGGTCTATGGTGCGGGCGCCAAGGGCAATTTCGCGCTGTTGACGCGTGCCGTGAACCTCGGGCTGCCGCTGCCCTTTGCCGCGATCCACAATCACCGCGCCTTCCTTGCCGTGCAGAACCTGTCGTCGTTCATCCTGCGCCGGCTCTCCCATCCCGATCCCACGAGCAACTACGAGATCTTCCTGGTGGCCGACAAGGAGCAGGTCTCCACGCCCGAATTCATCGAGCGGCTGGCGAAAGCTGCCGGCAAGAACTCGCGGCTGTTCGGCATGCCGCCGGACCTGCTCTCAACGCTGCTGAGCGTGATGGGCCGGCAGGATACGCATGACAGCCTGATCGGCTCGCTCGAGCTCAACCTCGCCAAGGTGACCGCAACCGGCTGGCAGCCGCAGGTCTCTCTCGACGATGGCTTGCGGCTGGCGCTGTCGGCTCAGGACGCCTGAGGGCGGGAGAAACGCCGCAGCACAAATCCGATCGCGATCGCGCCGGCGAGCAGGGAGAGAAGCGTGATCGCGATCGCGCCGGCGCGCACGGTGGCGATGGCAAGCAATGCCAGCACGAGGTTGAGCACGAACACTTCGCGAATCACTTGCGGGACCGTGAAGGCGTTGTCGGTGGCGCGCTGATAGAAGTGCGAGCGATGCGCCGACCAGAACTGTTCGCGGCGCGCGATGCGGCGAAACAGCGTGATGGTGGCATCCGCGAGGTAATAGGCCGGCAGCAGCAGCGCTGCGGCTGCTTGTCCGTGCCAGGCGAGTTCGAGCAGGCACCATCCGAGCAAAAGGCCGATCGGCAGGCTGCCGACATCGCCCAGGAAGACTTTTGCGAGCGGCTTGTTGAACGGCGCAAAGCCGAGCACGGCGCCGCACATCGCCGCGGCGATCAGCGCGGCCGGCCAAGACAAATCGCCGAGCAGTCCCAGCAGCAGCAGCGCCGCGGTGACGGGCACGACTTCCGCCGCCGTCATCAGGTCGAGCCCGTCCATGAAGTTGACGAGGTTCACGAACCACACGCCCGCCAGCAGGATGAGGCCGCGCTCCAGCGCCAGCGGCAGCGCCGGCGCGATGCGCGCGGTCTCGGGCGCGGTGAACACGACGGCGCCGACCGCGGCGGCCTGCAGCACGAGCCGCACGAGCACCGGCAGCGACACGATGTCGTCAGCAAATCCGACCAGGGCGATCAGGATCGTCGCAGCGATCAGCGCGGGTGGAATCGCGACGTTCGCCCAGGCTGCCCAGGCAGATGCGACCAGCAGCGTCGCGGCGATTACCGCGATGCCCGCACCCTGCGGGGTCGGAATACGATGCGAGGACCGCGCGTTGGGGCGCGCCAATGCGTAGCGCTGGAGCAGGGGGCGGCTGGTCCAGGTGATGGCGGCCGACACCAGCGCGGCAATGGCAACGGCAAGCAGCGAGGGTAGGGCGCCGAGCGCGTCAACGGCCGCGTTCACTCCGGCACCCCGAGCGGCGCCGACCCCTGCGCGGCTTTCTCCGCGCTGAGGATCCAGACCAGGCCGCCGATTGCGCCGACGATGAAGTACACGGCGCCGAACAGGAGCGAGACGTTGACGCCCTCGTTGGTGGCAAGTCCCGCGAAGCCGAACGCGAGGCCCATGGTGGCTTCACGCACGCCCCAGCCGGCGATCGAGATCGGCATCATCGTGATCAGCATCACCGGCGGTACGAGCATAAAGACGTCGCTGAAGCCGACCGGCGCCGCGATCGACTGCACGACGCACCAGGCGACCACGACGGCCAGCACATGCACGGCGAGCGACAGGATCACGACCGCCGGTCCGCGCGAGCGGCTGAAGATCACGCGGTTGGCGATCACGGCACAGGCGTGAATGTGATGCGTGGCCCACCAGGTTTTCAGCCAGTGCCATTTCAGCGCGCCGAAGACCAGGAAGCCGAGACCACCCGCGAGCGCCGCGAGGTCGACGAGCAGCAGCGCCGAGCGCCCGTGCGGATCGGCGATGAGGGCGTAGCTCCAGGGCAGGCTCGCGACGATGATGATCGCGAGCGCGATCAAACCGATCGCGCGGTCGACGAAGATCGAGTAGGTCGCAGCGCGCCAGCCGGCGCCCGCGCGCGCGACGAGCCAGAGCCGGACCGCATCGCCGCCGATCGCCGACGGCAGGGTCTGGTTGAAGAACGATCCGATCACGTTGTAGCGCATGGCCCGGCCGAGCTCGAGCGGCGCGCCGCATTCCGCGCTGATCTCGCGCCAGCGCAGCACGCCGACGAAGATTTGCAGGAACGTGATCGCGATTGCCAGGCCGATCCAGAACAGGCTGGTCACGGTGAAACGCGAAAACAGTTCGGACAGATCGACCTTGCGCAGCGCCAAATAGAGCAGCGCTCCGGAAATCAGGATCTTGGCCGTCGACAGCAGGATTCGGCGCATTTCGCCCGCGTGAACAAGGGATTTGAAACCACCCGACGCGAGGCGCCGAATTCGGCCGCTTTGGTATGGTTTTGGCGTCGATCTTGCAATAGCGGTTATTAAGAGTTCTCATGAACAGCCTCATGCAGGGTGGCGGAGCTATTGCGCTCCCCGCTAGAGAGGCCTCACGGGCGAAGGATTTCTCGGGAACAGAATGACGGATCAGGCGATTTTGATTACGGGTGCGGCCGGTTTCATCGGCTTTCACGTCACCCGGCAGCTTCTGAGCGAGGGCCGGCCCGTCGTCGGGCTCGACAATCTCAACGGCTATTACGACCCGGCGTTGAAACAGGCGCGCCTTGCGCTGTTGCGCGGGGATTCCCGTTTCTCCTTCGTTGAGGCCGATCTCGCCGACCGCGAGACCATCGCGGCGCTGTTTGCGCGACACCGATTTGCCAAAGTCGTGCATCTCGCGGCCCAGGCCGGCGTGCGCTATTCGATCGAGCAGCCGCACGCCTACGCCGATTCCAATCTCCAGGGCTTTCTCAACGTGCTGGAGGGCTGCCGGCACAATGGCTGTCGTCATCTCGTCTACGCTTCGTCATCCTCCGTTTATGGCGCCAACACAAAACTGCCATTTGCCGTGCAGGACCGGACCGACCATCCCGTGAGCCTCTACGCCGCGACCAAGAAGGCGAACGAGGTGATGGCGCAGTCCTACAGCCATCTCTATCGGCTGCCGGTCACGGGCCTGCGCTTCTTTACCATCTACGGCCCCTGGGGTCGGCCCGATATGGCCATGTTTCTGTTCGTGAACGCCATCATGGCCGATCGGCCGATCCGGCTCTTTAACCATGGCAAAATGCGTCGCGACTTCACCTATATTGACGACGTCACCCGCGTGGTGTCCAAGCTGATTGATCAGGTGCCCGCGGATGACCCGGCTGCCGCAAATGCGCCGTCTAAGGTCTACAATGTCGGCAACCACCATCCGGAAGAACTGATGCATGTCGTCGGACTTCTGGAGCAGGAGCTGGGTCGGACGGCGGTCAAAGAATTGCTGCCGATGCAGCCGGGAGACGTTTTGGAAACGTTCGCGGATGTCTCGGACCTGATGCGCGACACCGGCTTTGCACCGTCAACGCCGATTGCGCACGGGGTTCGTAATTTTGTCACCTGGTATCGGGACTACTTCAAGGTTTGAAATGACGATGGACAAACGCATTATCCCCCTGATCATGTGCGGCGGTGCCGGCACGCGGCTGTGGCCGGCTTCGCGCGAGGTGCGCCCCAAGCAATTCCTGCCGCTGTTCGGCACGCGCTCGACGTTTCAGGATACGCTGCTACGCGTCTCGGAGGCCTCGCTGTTCGATCGCCCGATCGTGATCACCAACGCCTCCTATCGCTTCATGGTGCTGGAGCAGCTCGCCGAGATCGGCATCGAGGCCGACGTGATCCTCGAGCCGATGCGGCGCGATTCCGGGCCCGCGATTGCCGCGGGCGCGGTGTTCGCGCAGAACCGCGCCGGTGAAGCCATCGTGCTCGCGCTCGCCGCCGACCATGTGGTGCAGGACAATGCCGCCTTCGTCGCGGCGTGCCGCGAAGGTCTGATCGCCGCGAGCGCCGGGCGGATCGTCACCTTCGGCGTCAAGCCGGAGCGGCCGGCGACCGAATACGGCTATATCAGCCCGGGCGAGGTGATCTCCGGCACGGTGCACGCGGTCGCGCGCTTCGTCGAGAAGCCGGACGCGGTGAAGGCGGCCGACTACGTCAATTCCGGCTATCTCTGGAACAGCGGCAACTTCATGTTCCCGGCCAGCGTGCTGCTCGACGAATACCGCAAGGTTGACGCGGCGAGTGTGGAGGCGATCTCCAATGCCGTCGCCAATGCCGGCCGCGATCTCGGCTTCGTGACGCTGGAGCCCGAGGCATTCGGCGCGGCCAAGGCGATCTCGGTCGACTATGCGGTGATGGAGAAGACCGCGCGCGCAGCGGTGGTGCCGGTGTCCTGCGGCTGGTCCGACGTCGGCTCCTGGCACGCGGTGTGGGAATTGTCCGAGAAGGACGCGCAAGGCAATGCTTCGCACGGCAGCGCCGTGTTCGAAGATAGCCGCAACTGCAACGTCACCACCGATTCCGCGCTGGTCGCGCTCGAAGGCGTCGACGATCTCGTCGTGGTCGCGACCGCGGATGCGGTGCTGGTCTCGCGCCAGAAGGATGCCAACGGCCTGAAGCGGCTCGTGACCAAGCTCAAGGCGGTGGCACCGAAGGTCACCGAGGAGCACCTCAGGGTGCATCGGCCCTGGGGCAGCTACCAGTCGGTCGACAATGGCGAGCGCCACCAGGTCAAGCGCATCGTGGTGAAGCCGGGCGGGCGTCTGTCGCTGCAGAAGCACCATCATCGCGCCGAGCACTGGATCGTGGTCCGCGGCGCCGCCCGCGTCACCGTCAACGAGACCGTCAAGACGGTGCACGAGAACGAGTCGATCTACATCCCGATGGGCGCGGTGCACCGGATGGAGAACCCCGGCAAGATCATGCTGGAGCTGATCGAGGTCCAGACCGGAAGCTATCTCGGCGAAGACGACATCATCCGGATTGAAGACGACTATCAAAGGTCGTAGCCAGCAAGCTCCGAATCACGCGACCCGGGCTGAAACGTTGGTCTCTTTCAGAGGCTTAAGGCCCAGGGAACGTGTAACTTTTTGAATCAAATTGTGTCCGGATCGTGAGGGCGGCATTCGCCACAAATGTGGCGTCCGTGCTAGAGCTGCGCCGGGGATTTTGCGTTGAATCGGGGTTTGCTCAGATGAGTTCCAACGGATCTGCACCGGCAAAGGCCGGCTTGCGCGTCGGCGTCATTGGCGCGGGCGTGATGGGCAGCAACCACGCGCGCGTGCTGAGCGGCTTGCCCGGCGTCAGCCTCGTCGGCGTCGTCGATCCTTCGCCGGCACATCGCACGCGCGCCATGGAACTTGCTAATTGCACGGGCTTCGAGACGCTCGACCAGCTCTTGGCCGAGGGCATCGATGCCGTCACCATTGCGGCGCCGACCCATCTGCATCACGAGGTCTCGCTCGCCTGCATCGCCAAGAACATCCACGTGCTGGTCGAGAAACCGATCGCCTCCACGGTCGCGGAGGGCCGCGAGATCGTCACCGCCGCGCAAAAGGCCGGCGTGACGCTGATGGTCGGCCATGTCGAGCGCTTCAATCCGGCGGTCGCCGCCGTCAAGCAGGCGATCGCGGGCGAAGATATCCTCTCCATCGCGATCACGCGTGTCGGCCCGTTCCCGCCGCGCATGTCCAACGTCGGCGTCGTCATCGATCTTGCCGTGCATGACATCGACCTGATCCGCTGGTTCACCGAATCCGACATCGTCGAGGTGCAACCGCAATTGTCGAGCGCGATCGCCGAGCGCGAGGACATCGCGTTGCTGCAGTTCCGCACCGCCAACGGCGTGCTCGCCCACATCAACACCAACTGGCTGACCCCGTTCAAGGCGCGCAGCGTCACGGTCGCAACCCGCGGCAAATACGTGATGGGCGATCTCCTGACGCGTCAGGTCACCGAATGCTTCGGCTTCAAGCCGGACGGCAGCTATTCGATGCGGCATCTGCCGGTCGGCCATGACGAGCCGCTTCGCGCCGAGCTGATCGCGTTCCTCAAGGCCGTGCGTAACGGCGAGACGCCGGCGGTCACGGGCGACGAAGGTGTTGCCAGCCTCGAGATCGCGACGCAGTGCCTGGAAACGCCGTCCCGCCCCGCAGCCACGTCGTCCGCCCGCAAGGGTCCGCGCCGCGTCGCCGGCTGATCCTTTTCCATGTCGACCATTCAAGAAGGCGCCAAGAACCAGGCCATGAACCAGCATCTGCGTTCCGAACCCATTCCCTTCGTCGACGTCGCCTCGCAGCGCCGCCGGCTCGGCGATTCGCTCGATACAGCCGTGAAGCGCGTTCTCGACCATTGTCAGTTCGTCAACGGCCCTGAAGTCGCCGAGCTCGAGAAGCAGCTTGCGGCCTATTGCGGCGCCAAGCACGTCATCGGCTGCGCGAGCGGCACCGATGCGATCCTGATGGTGATGATGGCGAAGAATGTCGGGCCGGGCGACGCCGTGCTGTGTCCGTCCTTCACCTTCATCGCGACGGCTTCGCCGGTGGCGCGGACCGGCGCAACGCCGGTCTATGTCGACGTGGACGAAGCGACCTTCAACATGAGCCCGGAGTCGCTGAAGCGCGGCATCGCGACCGCCCGCAAGCAGGGCCTCAAACCGGTCGCGGTCATTCCGGTCGACCTGTTCGGCCAGCCCGCCGATCACGACGCCATTGCCGAGATCGCCAAGGCGGAAGGCCTGTTCGTGCTCGACGACGCCGCGCAGGGATTTGGTGCGAGCTACAAGGGCAGCAAGCTCGGCACGCTGGCGCTCGCCACCGCGACCAGCTTCTTCCCCGCAAAACCGCTTGGCTGCTTCGGCGACGGCGGCGCGATCTTCACCGATGACGACGAGCTCGCGGCGACGCTGCGCAGCATCCGCGTGCACGGGCAGGGCGTCGATAAATACGACAACGTCCGCCTCGGCCTGACCGGCCGGCTCGACACCATGCAGGCCGCGATCCTGATCGAGAAGCTGAAGATCTTCGACGACGAGATCGCTGCCCGCAACAAGGTCGCCGAACGCTACGCGCGAGGACTCAGCAATGTGGTCACCGTGCCGCGCGTTGCTCCCGGCAATACATCGGTCTGGGCGCAGTACACGATCCGTCTCCCTGAGGGCACCGACCGCGACGGCTTCGCCGCCGCGCTGAAGGCCCAGGGTGTGCCGACCGCGATCTATTACGGCAAGTCGATGCATCAGCAAACCGCCTACAAGCAGTATCCGGTTGCAGAAGGCGGCCTGCCGGGCTGCGAGAGCCTGTCGCAGGACGTCATCAGCCTGCCGATGCACGCTTATCTGACCGAAGCCGATCAGGAGCGAATCATCGCGGCCGTGCGCGGCGCGCTTTCAACCTGATTTCGCCGTTATTCTTTACCTCTCCCGCTTGCGGGAGAGGTCGGATCGCGCAAGCGATCCGGGTGAGGGTTCTCTCCTCTGGGGGGCTCAATTGCGGAAACACCCTCTCCCCAACCCTCCCCGCAAGCGGGGGAGGGAGCGGACCTGCGCCGCAGCTTGCACCTAGACCTAATCTCGCCATGCTCTAAAACATACGCATGCTCGGACGCATCTTCACGGTTGGCGGATATACGCTGCTCTCGCGGCTGACGGGATTTGCCCGCGACATCATGCTCGCGGCGATCCTCGGCGCCGGCCCCGTGGCCGACGCCTTTTTCGTGGCGCTGCGGCTGCCCAATCATTTCCGCGCGATCTTTGCCGAAGGCGCGTTCAACGCCGCCTGGGTGCCGGCCTATGCCCACGTCCATGGCGAGCGCGGGGAGGGGGCGGCAAGATTGTTCGCCGACCGCATCTTCACGCTGCTGCTGGCCTCGCAAGTGGTGCTGCTGATAGTCGCCTGGCTGTTCATGCCGCAGGCCATGAGCATTCTGGCGCCCGGCTTTAGCGAGGATGCCGAGCAGCGCAGGCTCGCGATCGAGCTCACCCGGATCACCTTTCCCTATCTGCTGCTGATCACGCTGGTCACGCTCTATGGCGGCATGCTCAACGTGATGCAGCGCTTCGCCAGCGCTGCGGCGGCCTCGATCTTCCTCAACATCTCGATGATGATGACGCTGGCGCTCGCTGTCTGGTTTCCCAGCGCGGGCCATGCCGCCGCCTGGGGCGTCCTGATCTCGGGCTTCCTGCAATATTTCCTGCTGGCGGGCGATCTCGCGCGCCATGGCGGCCTGCCGCGCTTTGCGCCACTCAAGCTCGACGAAGACGTCCGCGGCTTCTTCAGGGCGCTCGGGCCCGCGACGCTGGGTTCGATGGGCACGCAGGTCGCGCTGTTTGCCGACACCATCATCGCGACCTTCCTGCCCGCGGGCGCGCTGTCGGCGCTCTACTATGCCGACCGCCTCAACCAGCTGCCGATCGGCGTGATCGGCATCGCCATCGGCACGGTGCTGCTGCCGGAGATGTCGCGGCGGATCACCGCCAACGACCATGACGGCGCGATGAAGGCGCAGCGCCGCGCGTTCGATTTCACGCTGCTGTTCTCGGTGCCGTTCGTCGCCGCCTTCCTCACCGTGCCCGACGTGATCATGCGTGCGCTGTTCGCCCGCGGGGCGTTCTCGAAGGCCGATGCCGCCGTCGCCGGCGCCACGCTCGCCGCCTATGCCATCGGGCTGATCCCCTTCGTGCTGATCCGCAGCGCGGTCGCGTCCTTCTATGCGCGCAAGGACACGGCGACGCCGGTTCGAGCGTCACTGACCGGCATCGCGGTCAACGTCGCCCTGAAAGTCGCCTTGATGGGATCGCTCGCCCAGATCGGCCTGGCGCTCGCAACAGCCGTCGGTGTCTGGACCAATCTGCTGCTGGTGCTCTTCTTCGCAGTGCGGCGGGGCTTTCTCGTGCTGGACCGTGCCTGGCTGTTGTCGCTGGCCAAATTCCTGCTGACCGGCATCATCCTGGCCGCCGCCTTCTGGCTGATCGCGCGGTTCAGCGGCGCCTATCTTGCCTCGATGCACTTCCAAGACGAACTGACGCTGGTCCTGTTGGCCCTCGGGGGCACAATCGTCTACGCGCTCGCGATCCTGGTTCTGTTCGGCCGCCGCTGGCTGGTCTCGCTGGTGCGCGGCTAGCTTCTTCGAATTTTCAACGCATTGACGGCTCGACCTTGTCGGCACGGACCAGTCTCGATCGTCCTTGGATGGACACATCGCGGAAGTGCGGTGGATGGACCCTGCACACGTGAAGTGATGCCGTCACCTCGATCCGGCAAAATCGAACCAGGAGCACTGTTTATGAGGATCACCGTCGAAACCAACGTAGCAGCCCCCATCGATCAGGTCTGGCGCGCTTATACGACGCCTGCCGACATCATGAAGTGGAACGCCGCGTCCGACGACTGGCATACGACCAAGGCTACCGTCGACCTGCGAGAAGGCGGTGCCTTCTCATCTCGCATGGAGGCCAAGGACGGCAGCATGGGTTTTGACTTCGCCGGTACGTACACGAAGATCGTCGAACACAAGCGGATCGAATACGCGTTCGGCGAGCGAAAAGCCGAAGTCGAGTTTGTGCCCGGTCCGAAGGGCATTCTCGTCCGCGTTGTCTTCGATGGCGAATCGACGCACTCGGTCGAGCAGCAGCAAGGCGGTTGGCAGGCCATCCTCGACAACTTCGCGCGACACGTGGAAGCGAAGCAGAAGAAGTCGTGAAGGCGGGTAGGGGGAAGAGATGAGATTCCTGACAGGCGTCGTCGGCTTTCCTTGCCCAGCACCTGACGGAAACTGAACCGTCGGGGAATGATCCCTTCGGCTCATTGGCTAACCTCTCAGAGCGGTCGCAAAACGTCCGCTTGCCTCCCATTGGCCGATGACTGGCCGGCACGACCAATGTGCTCATTGCGACCTGTAAGGGGTTTTCCGAGCGTGCCGGGGAGGTCCGCAGGATCATCGATCTTCACAGGGAAATGAGCGAGCCGCAACCTTTCCGTCCCATCCCCTTCTGACCGGCGGACCGTGCCCAGCCAAAGCCATTTGCCTTGCAACTTTTTCCACGGCAATATGCCGGCAAAACAACCATGAGAACGGGAAGAGAAAATGGCGGCTCCCATCAAGTTCGGCGTTGGCCAAAGCGTGCTGCGCAAGGAGGATGACGCACTCATCCGCGGCAAGGGCCGCTATACCGACGATTACGCGCCGCAGGCTGCGCTCCGCTGCTTGATGCTGCGCTCGCCGCATGCCCATGCCAAATACACCATCGATGCGAGCCGCGCCCGCGGGCTTCCCGGCGTCGCGCTGATCCTGACCGCCGACGACGTCAAGGATCTCGGCAATCTGCCCTGCCTGTTCAATCTCGAAACCGATCCCTTCACCGGCCCGCCTTACCCGATCCTCGCGAAGGACGAGGTGCGCCATGTCGGCGATTCCATCGCCTTCGTCGTGGCTGAGACCATCGACCAGGCCCGCGACGCGATCGAGGCGATCGAGGTCAAATGGAGCCCGCTGCCGGCTGTGACCGGCGTCGTCAACGCCATCAAGAAGGGCGCGCCGCAGGTGTGGCCGGACAAGGCCGGCAATGTGCTGTTCGACGTCTCGATCGGCGACAAGGCCGCGACCGAAGCTGTGTTTGCCAAGGCGCATGCAGTCGCCGAAATCTCGATCGTCAATCCGCGTGTGGTCGCGAGCTTCATGGAGGCGCGCGCTGCCGTGTGCGAATACGACGCCAAGCGCGACCATCTGACGCTGACGGTCGGCAGCCAGGGCAGCCATCGCCTGCGCGACATCCTCTGCCAGAACGTGCTGAACATCCCGACGGACAAGATGCGGGTGATCTGCCCCGACGTCGGCGGAGGCTTCGGCACGAAGCTGTTTCCCTATCGGGAATACGCCCTCCTGGCAGTCGCCGCGCGAAAGCTGAAGAAGGCGGTGAAATGGGCGGCCGACCGCACCGAGCATTTCATGGGCGACGCGCAGGGCCGCGACAACGTCACCACCGCGAAGATGGCGCTTGCTGAGGACGGCAAGTTCCTCGCGATGGATTGCGACCTGATGGGCGACATGGGCGCGTATCTGTCGACCTTCGGCCCCTACATCCCGCATGGCGGCGCCGGCATGCTGCCGGGCCTCTACGATATCCAGGCGTTCCATTGCCGCGTGCGCACCATCTTCACCAACAGCGTGCCGGTCGACGCCTATCGCGGTGCGGGGCGGCCTGAGGCCGCTTATGTCATCGAGCGCCTCGTGGATGCCTGCGCGCGAAAACTCGACATGACGCCGGACGCCATCCGCCGCAAGAATTTCATTCAGCCGAAGGCGCTGCCGTACAAGACCGCGACCGGCAAGGTCTACGATTCCGGCGACTTCGCCGCGCATCTCAAGCGCGCGATGGAGATCGCCGAGTGGAAGGAGTTTGGAAAGCGCGCAAAGCTCGCCAAGAAGAACGGCCTGATCCGCGGCATCGGGCTTGCGAGCTATGTCGAGGTCTGCGGCACCATGGGCGAGGAGACCGCCAATGTGCGGATGGATCCCAATGGCGACATCACCGTCCTGATCGGCACGCAGTCGAGCGGGCAGGGCCACCAGACCGCCTATGCGCAGATCGTCGCCGAGCAGTTCGGCGTTGCGCCCGAGCGCGTGCACGTCCACCAGGGCGACACCGATATGATCGCCACGGGCCTCGGCACCGGCGGCTCGGCCTCGATTCCCTCAGGCGGTGTCAGCGTCGAGCGTGCGACCCGCGAACTCGGCGCGAAGCTTAAGGAGATCGCGGCGCAGGCGCTGGAGGCCAGCGCCGGCGACCTCGAGATTTCAGAAGGCGTGGTGCGCATCGCCGGCACCGACCGTTCGATCTCGTTCGCCGATCTCGCTAAGCGCCCCGGCGCCGACCCGTCGAAGCTGAACGCGAGTGCAACCTTCGCCAGCGCCGATGGCACCTATCCGAACGGCACGCATGTCGCCGAAGTCGAGATCGATCCGGCCACCGGCATCATCAAAATCGTCAACTACGTGATCGTCGACGATTTCGGCAAGACGCTCAATCCGCTGCTGCTGGCCGGCCAGGTGCATGGCGGCGCCATGCAGGGCATCGGCCAGGCGCTGATGGAGCAGGTGGTCTATGGCGCGAGCGACGGCCAGCTCATCACCGCGACCTTCATGGACTACGCGCTGCCGCGCGCGGCGGACGGGCCTGCGTTCGTGTTCGAGACTGCCAACGTTCCCTGCACGACCAACCCGCTGGGAGTGAAGGGCGCGGGCGAGGCCGGCGCGATCGGCTCCTGTCCGGCCGTCGTCAACGCCATCGTCGACGGGCTCTGGCGCGAGTACAAGATCGACCACATCGACATGCCCGCGACCGCGGAGCGGGTGTGGATCGCCATCAACGAGCACCATCGCCGTCACAGCCTGTAAACGGCGATCTCCGCGGCGGGAATAAACACCCGCCGCCGGGTTCTATCATGATGGCGCTCCCCCAACCCATACAAGCCGGAGAAACAAGCCGATGAAACGGATGATGATTGTCGTGGGCACGTTGGTGCTAGGTGCGGGCGCCGTGATGGCGCAACAGGAGATTGCCGTCCAGCAGGACAATCTGATGCGCTCGCAGGCCAAGAGCCTCTACACCGTCATCCAGAAGATGACCAAGGGCGACATCCCCTACAACCAGAAGGCCGTCGACGAGGCGATCGCCAATCTCGAGGGCGACGTCGCCAAGATTGCCAAGACGTTCGAGGTCAATCCCAAGCAGGACGTCGTGAACGCGACCTATGGGGCGTCGTCGAAGGTTTGGAAGAACAAAGCCGATTTCGACTCCAAGATCCCACCGGTCCAGAAGGCGATCGCGGACGTCAAGGGCAAGATCACCGACGTGGCGAGCCTGAAGGCCGCCTATACCGCGATCAACGATCGCTGCACCGATTGCCACGAGACCTATCGCGTCAAGCTGAAGTAACAGCACGCACGACACCACAAGCTCAGCGTCATCGCCCGCGAAGGCGGGCGATCCAGTACGCCGCGGCGCTGCTGGGGACGTTTGACGTCTCTGGAATACTGGATTCCCCGCCTTCGCGGGAATGACAGGGGAGGCGCAGCAAATTCTATTCGCAAGGCCTGACGGATCGCTGTCAGAGCGGCTATCTTCAGCTCGGCCGCCGCGGCGTCGATGCGAGCTGTTGGATGCTGGCGCATCTGGCTCCTGACGACTTTATGACGTCAGGAGTTCCAACGCGGCAGGATCTGAATCAAACAGCGAGACAAGCCATGGTGAAACCGTTCCCGTCGAAGACGCACATCGGCAACCATATGCTGCATCCCGAAACGCTGATGCTGACCTATGGCTATGATCCGCAATTGTCGGAAGGCGCCGTCAAGCCGCCGGTGTTCCTGACCTCCACGTTCGTGTTCAAGACGGCCGAGGATGGGCAGGACTTCTTCGATTTCGTCTCCGGCCGGCGCGAGCCTCCGGAAGGGATGGGTGCGGGCCTGGTCTATTCGCGCTTCAATCATCCCAACAGCGAAATCGTCGAGGACAGGCTCGCGATCTACGAGCGCACCGAGAGCTGTGCGCTGTTCTCATCGGGCATGGCGGCCATCGCAACCACGATCCTGGCTTTCGTCCGCCCTGGCGATGTCATTCTGCACTCCCAGCCGCTCTATGGCGGGACGGAAACCCTGCTGACGAATACGCTTGCGCGTCTGTCGATCGGCGCCGTCGGCTTCGCCGATGGTGTTGACGAAGCTGTGGTCAGCCAGGCCGCGGAAGAGGCCATGGGCAAGGGCCGGGTCTCGATGATCCTGATCGAAACTCCGGCCAACCCGACCAACGGGCTGGTCGACGTCGCGATGATGCGGCGTATCGCCGACGTCATCGGAAAGAAGCAAGGACACGTCCCGATCATCGCCTGCGACAATACGCTGCTCGGACCGGTGTTTCAGCGGCCGATCGAGCACGGCGCGGATATTTCCTTGTACTCGCTCACGAAATATGTCGGCGGTCATTCAGACCTGATCGCGGGCGCCGCGCTCGGCGCGAAGGCGGTCGTGAAAGGCATCAAGGCGCTCCGGGGCGCCATCGGCACCCAGCTCGATCCGCATTCCTGCTGGATGATCAATCGGTCGCTCGAGACGCTGAGCCTGCGGATGGAAAAGGCCGATGCGAATGCGCGCCTCGTGGCCGACTATCTGCGCGACCATCCCAAAGTGGCCAAGGTCCACTATCTCGGTCATCACGAAGCGGCTTCGCCGGCCGGACTTGTGTTCGCGCGGCAATGCTCAGGTGCGGGATCCACGTTCTCGTTCGACATCGTCGGCGGCAAGGCGGCGGCCATGAAATTCCTCAACGCGCTGCAGATCCTCAAGCTGGCGGTGAGCCTTGGTGGAACGGAGTCGCTTGCGAGCCTGCCTGCCACCATGACCCATTCCGGCGTTCCCGCCGATATCCGCCGGAAAATCGGCGTCCTCGATTCCACGATCCGGCTGTCGATCGGCATCGAACACCCCTCGGACCTGATCGCCGACCTCGCGCAGGCGTTGAATGCGGCCGAACCTGACGTGTGACGTATGCGCCAGCGCGGGCTCCGTGAATCGAAAAGGGCGGTTGCGTAAGCAGCCGCCCTTTTGTCGGACAGTGCGAAAGGTTACTTCATCACCTGACCGCGGATCTCTCCGCCCGGATTGGCCGCGGTGTGGATGTTGACGTAGAGCTTGCCGGCCAGGAGATCGGCGGCCTGCGCGTCGGTCAATGTCGCCGAGCCCTCGGCCGGGCTCTTGGCGGCGCCGGGGATCGGGACCGCGACGCCGGCGTTCTTGCCGGCCTCGGCGGGTCCGTGGAAATGGGCGGCGGTGGCCGGGCCGGACAGGCCGGAATAGGTGACCTTCCAGGACAGCTTCTTGCTGGCGGCGTCGTAGTCCAGATCGGCCGTTCCGGTGCCGCTGCTGGTCGTTGCGGGCACCTCGGACTTGGCGTCGAGCGTTGCTTTCAGCTTTTCCGCGCTGGCCGAACCCGCAAAGGCAACGGCGCCGAGCACTGACACGGCGATGACGGTCTTGTTCATGACTCTTCTCCCTGCTGAACCCGTTTGGGCTGCCAAACTTCCAACAGCCGGCATTTCAGTTTATTCCCGTTTTAGGCCGCGGTGGGCTAAATTCTTCGTGGCTGGAGCGGGGAAGACATCGGTCATAAGGTTCGCCGCGAGGCACGAAAGGACCGCATGTTGCGACGAACCATCTCCGTGGCGCTGCTCGCCGCACTCGCCGCAGCCGGCGCCTATTGGTGGCTCAGCGCGCCGGTGGTGGCGGCCGGCGGTGGCGCGCCTGCCCACGTGCCTGATCTTGCCAATGGCGAGGTGATGTTCAACGCCGGCGGCTGCGCCTCATGCCATGCCGTCCCCGACCAGCCCGATCGTCTCAGGCTCGGCGGCGGCGTCGCGATCAAGTCGCCGTTCGGAACGTTCTACGCGCCGAACATCTCCTCCGATCCGACCTACGGCATCGGCAAATGGAGCGATGCCGAATTCGTCAACGCGGTGATGCGCGGGGTCTCGCCGGACGGACAGCATTATTTTCCGGCCTTTCCCTACACGTCCTATCAGCATGCCAGGCGCGAGGAAGTGCTTGATCTCTTCGCCTATCTGAAAACGCTGCCGGCCGTTGCAGGCAAGGTGCGCGACCACGATGTGCGCTTTCCCTTCGACATCCGGCGCAACGTCGGCATCTGGAAACTTCTGTTTATGGACGGCAAGCCTTTCGTCGCCGACAGCGCGAAGTTGCCGCAATGGAATCGTGGCGCCTATCTCGTCAACAGTTTTGGCCATTGCGCGGAATGCCACAGCCCGCGCAATGCGCTTGGCGGCATCATCGCCGGAGAACGCTTCGCCGGCGGACCCAATCCGGAAGGCGAGGGCTGGGTGCCCAACATCACGCAGAAGGGTCTTGGGGAGTGGAGCGCGAAGGATATTGCCTATCTCCTGAAGACCGGCGAACTCCCCGACGGCGACAGCGTCGGCGGTGCGATGACGCGGGTGATCAAGAACACCTCGCAATTGCCGGACGAGGATCTCGCGGCGATGGCGGACTATCTCAAATCGCTGCCGCCGGTGGACGGTCCGCCGCGACCGAAGCGCAAAGAAGGAAGTTAGGTCGCGCCAAACGCCTTGAAGGTGATGATGGTCAGGGTGTCCTGGATGCCCGGCAGCACCTGCACCTTCTCGTTGACGAAGTGGCCGATATCGGTGTCGTTGTCGACGTAGAACTTCACCAGCAGGTCGTATTGACCGGCCGTGGAATAGATCTCGGAGGCGATCTCGGCTTCGGCAAGCGCATTGGCGACCACATAGGATTGGCCGAGCTTGCATTTGATCTGGACGAAAAAAGGAACCATTGCAGTCACTCCGAAGGCATATCTGACCGGCTAATAGGCCAAAACCGGCCGGATTTGGCAAGCGAACTTGCTGCCTCTGTATATGCGCGCTAGGAGGGGCCATGGTCCCCAGGAAGCGGAAAGTCGGCCCATGATCACCCCCGTGGCGCTCACCATCGCCGGCTCCGATTCGAGCGGCGGTGCCGGCATCCAGGCAGACCTGAAGACCTTTGCCGCGCTCGGTGTCTTCGGCGCTTCCGCCATCACGGCGCTGACGGCGCAGAACACGCGCGGCGTCACCGGCATTCACGCCGTGCCTGCCGAGTTCGTCACCGCGCAGATCGACGCGGTGTTTTCCGATCTCGAGGTCGGCGCGGTCAAGATCGGCATGGTGGCGCAGGCCGCCAGCATCGATGCGATCGCGGCCGCACTGTCGCGCTGGAAGCCCCAACACATCGTGCTCGATCCCGTGATGGTGGCGACATCGGGTGATCGCCTGCTCGCGTCCGAAGCCATCGACGCCCTGCGCATCAAACTGATGCCGCTGGCCTCGGTGATCACACCCAACCTGCCCGAGGCCGCAGCTCTGCTCGACGAGCCGGTCGCGACAAGTGAGCCCGAGATCGAGAGCCAGGGGCGCCGGCTGCTGGCGTTGGGCTGCCGTGCGGTCCTGATCAAGGGCGGGCACGGCGAGGGCGCCGAGAGCACCGACTATTTCGTCGATGCCAAGACCACGATCGCGCTCGCCGCGCCGCGCGTGGCCACAAGCAACACCCATGGCACCGGCTGTTCGCTGTCCTCGGCGGTCGCCGCCGGGCTGGCCAGAGGCGAGGATCTCGAGCGCGCCGTGCGCAACGCCAAGGCCTGGATCAGCGCTGCGATCGCGGCCGCCGACCGCTTCAGCGTCGGCCACGGCCACGGGCCGATCCATCATTTCCACAGATTTTACTGAGACCGGCCGCGAGCGCGCGGCCGTTAACCCATCCAGCCAGCAGTTCCGGGTTCTTGCGGAGGTTGCTGCGGCGTGATGTCGCCTGATTGTCGCATGCGACTGATATTCGCGGGGAGGGCGAGGCAAGGCGCGATTCGTATCCGAGGGTGCGTCAAAGGTTCAATTGGTCATCCCCCTGTCACGGGACATTGTTACAGGCTGTCGCATGGGAAGTTACGATGTGAGTGACGAGAGCCCTGAGCGGCGCTTTCGCACGTTGTTCATCTCCGACGTTCATCTCGGAGCCCGCGGTTCTCAAGCCGACCTTCTGCTCGACTTCCTGCGTTTCCATGATGCAGACACGATCTATCTCGTCGGCGACATCGTCGACGGCTGGGCGCTGAAATCGAGCTGGCATTGGCCGCAATCGCATAACGACCTCGTCCAGAAGCTTTTGCGCAAGGCGCGCAAGGGCGCCAAGGTCATCTACATCCCCGGCAATCACGACGAGTTCCTTCGTAACTATTACGGCACGCATTTCGGCGGCATCGACGTCGTCGAGAACACTGTCCACACCGGCGCGGACGGCAAGCGCTATCTCGTCATCCACGGCGACATCTTCGACCTCGTGGTGCAGAACGCGCGCTGGCTCGCCCATCTCGGCGACAAGGCTTACGACTTCGCGATCCAGATGAATCGCTTCGTCAATTTCTTCCGGCGCATGTTCAAAGTGCCCTATTGGTCGCTGTCGCAATGGGCCAAGCAAAAGGTCAAGAACGCCGTCAACTATATCGGCGCGTTCGAGCAGGCGCTCGCCGCCGAGGCGCGGCGCCATGACGCCGATGGCGTGATCTGCGGCCACATCCACTACGCCGTGATCCGCGACGAGGGCGGCATCCGCTACATGAATTGCGGCGACTGGGTCGAGAGCTGTACGGCGCTGGTCGAGCACGACGACGGCCGTTTCGAGATCATCACTTGGGCGGACCAGGCCGAGAAGCCGGCACAGATACCGCAGGTCGCAGCCAAAGCTGCATAACAAGGGCAGCCTGATGCGCATTCTGGTCGCGACCGACGCCTGGCACCCGCAAGTCAACGGTGTGGTTCGGACGCTGACCAAGCTTGCTGACGCCGCCAAAAGCCTCGACGTCGAATTCGCGTTCCTGACGCCGCAATCGTTCCGCACCTTTGCGATGCCGAGCTATCGGGACGTGCGGCTGGCCATGCCGCGCCCCGCGCGGATCGCGAAGCTGATCGAAGAGGCGCACCCGGACAGCATCCACATTGCAACGGAAGGTCCGATCGGCCTGATGGTCCGCCGCTATTGCCGCCAGCGCAAGCTGCCCTTCACGACCAGCTTCCACACCCGCTTTCCCGAATATGTCCGCGCCCGCGTGCCGGTGCCGGGCTCGCTGATCTGGCGAGCGCTGCGCCGATTCCACAGCCCCAGCCGCGCCGTGATGGCGGCAACGCCTGCGCTCGCCCGCGAGCTGACCGAGCGCGGCTTCGACAATGTGGTGCTGTGGCCCCGCGGCGTCGACACCCATTTGTTCCATCCTCGCGCGATCGATCTCTGTTTGCCGGCACCGGTGTTCCTCTCGGTCGGCCGGGTCGCGGTGGAGAAGAACCTCGAGGCATTCCTTGACCTCGATTTGCCCGGCACCAAGGTGATCGTCGGCGACGGTCCGGGGCGTATCGCGCTGGAGGAGGCCTATCCGGACGCGATCTTCCTCGGCGAAAAACACGGCGAGGAATTGGCGGACATTTACGCGGCCGCCGACGTCTTCGTGTTTCCGAGCAAGACCGACACGTTTGGCCTGGTCCTCCTCGAAGCGCTCGCAAGCGGCCTGCCGGTCGCGGCGTTCCCGGTGAAGGGGCCCCGCGACGTGATCGGCGACGCGCCGGTTGGCGTGCTCGATCACGATCTGCGCAGCGCCTGCTTCGCCGCGCTCGACATCTCCCGGCAGGACTGTGTCGAATTCGCCGCCAACTACACCTGGGAAGCCTCGGCCTGGGATTTTATCGACAGCATTTTGGCGGTCGGCGCGGTGCTGCCGGGCCGGAACGGGGCGGAGCCGGCGCGCTTCGTCGCCTGAGCGGAAGAAATCCTCGCGTGGAGGTGTCTTGCCCGCGCCTCGATAGCCGCGATATGGTCGGTTATGACCGAACAGCTCCTCCCGATCGGCCCTGCCGATATCGATGCCGCAGCACGCGTGATCGCGCCCTTCGCGGTCCGCACCCCGCTGCTGTCCTTTCCCGTGCTCAACGAGCGCGTCGGCGCAAAGGTGTTCCTGAAGCCGGAGATGCTCCAGCGCACCGGTTCGTTCAAGTTTCGCGGTGCTTTCAACAAGGTCGCCTCGATCCCGCAGGACAAGCGCGCCGGTGGCGTGGTCGCGTTCTCCTCCGGCAACCATGCCCAGGGGGTGGCGGCGGCGGCAAAGATCCTCGACATGCAGGCGACCATCGTGATGCCCGCGGATGCGCCGCTGTCGAAGCGCGAGCGCACCAAATCCTATGGCGCCGAGGTCGTGCTGTACGACCGCGATCGCGATGACCGCGAGGCGATCTCGCGCGGCATCGCCGAGAAGCGCGGCGCGACGCTGGTCAGGCCCTATGACGATCCCTTCGTGATCGCAGGCCAAGGCACTGCCGGCCGCGAGATTGCGGAGGATATGGCGGCGCTCGGTCTCGCCCCTGACATCGTGGTCGCGCCGGCCTCTGGCGGCGGCCTGATCGCGGGCGTCGCGACGGCAGTAAAGGCGCGCTATCCGTTAGCCCAAATCGTCGTCGCCGAGCCCGAGTCGTTCGACGATCACGGCCTTTCGCTGACCGCAGGTCATCGCGAGCCGCACGGGCCGGCAGGCCGCACCATCTGCGATGCGCTGATGGCCCTGATCCCAGGCGAGATGACGTTTGCGATCAACAGCAAGCTGCTCGCGCGCGGCGTGACCGCGTCGGACAAGGAAGTCGGCGCGGCCGTCGCGTTCGCCTATCGCGAGCTGAAGCTCGTGGTCGAGCCGGGCGGAGCGGTGGGCTTGGCCGCGCTGCTTGCGGGGCGTCTTGATGTTGCCGGCAAGAACGTCGTCATCGTGCTCTCCGGCGGCAATGTCGATGCCGATCTGTTCGCGGAGCTGGTGGCCTGATTTTCTAATCGTCTCACATGAAGAAGGGGCAGAACGTTGCCGCTCTGCCCCTTTCTGTATTTTCGTTTGGTGGATTCGAACTTGCCGCTTGCTCGGTGCAACCTCTCCCGCTTGCGGCCCGCAAGCGGGAGAGGGAGCGCACCTTCTTCTCCGTGCGATCAGTGCATGAAGCTGCGGTGGTTGTTGCTGCCATTATTGCCCTGGCTCTGGTTCATCGACTGGCGAAAATTGTTGCTGCCGCCATTGCCGATCCGGTTGGTCGTGTTGAACTGCGGGCGGGTGTTGTTCTGGATCTGCACCTTGTTCACCGGGTTGTTGTTGATCTTCGCGCCGTTGTTGATGCGGATCGGATTGTTCTGGGTCTGAACGTTGACGGGTTTTGCACCGACGTCCGTGCCGCCCTTGCCGACATTCACCGGCATGCTCACGATCTTGCCAGGAGTGCTGTTGGTAGCGCTGTTGGCAGTGCCGCCATTGCCGAGCTTGCCGATGCCGTTGTTGTCGCCCGGCTTCTGCACGATCGGCAGATTGCCGTTCACTTGCGCGCCGCCATTACTCTGCTGTAGCGGCATGTATTTGGGCTGGCCGAGATTGCCGATCTTGAAGGTCGGGTTGACGTTCTGCGGCGCCAGGAACTTGGTCGCCTGCATCAAGGAGATCTGCTTCGGCTGCATCTGGAGCTTCAGCGCGACCTGCGCATAGGGCGTGTTGCCGTAGCTGTCGTAGAAGTTCTTGTAGCCGAGCGGCGAGTTCGCGAGCACCGCCTTGTGCCAGGCCTGCGAGAGCAGCAGGTTGGAGAGCAGCCAACGGACGTGATCGCACAGCGGGTCGTGCGGATACATCGTGATGAACTCCTGATAGTACTCCGGACGGGCTTCGGACACGACGTAGTCATAGGCCTGGCGCGTCGAGCGGCTCGGCAGGTTGGAGGCCATCTGCACCACCGGCGCATTCACCGGCGCGCGGTTGGCGGCAACAGCGGTGTCGCCGAAGAAGGTGAAGTCGGACGTCAGCGACGAGCTCTCCCAGGGGATTTGTGCGCCGCTGGTGGTCTGGTTCACTTCGAGGCGCACGCGCTTGAACAGCTGCTCGATCGGGACGTTGGGCTCGCGCGCGACGTTGAGGAAGGCTTGCGTGTAGGGGCTGTGGCCGCCCGAGCCGTCCTGCGCTTCGGCGCCCGGCGCGGTCGAGTAGCCGACGATCGAGCCGTTCGGGGCATCGACGATTGCCAAGCCGCGGCCGGCGTCGTTGACGTTGGGGAAGGGGTTGTTGCGGCAGGCGTCGAGGATGACGATGCGCATGCGGCTCGGGATCGTCTCCAGCGTCGACATCACGTCGACCAGACGCACCGAATTGTTGACCAGCTCGGTCTGACTCGAGACCTTGGCATCGACGGGAATGAGGTAATTCTCGCCGGCGAGCTGCACGCCGTGACCGGCATAGTACACCATCGCCACCGTGTTCGGGCCGCGCGCGGACACTTTTGCCGAAAAGTCCTGCACCACGCGGAGCATGTCGTTCTGGGTCAGGTCGGTCGCGGCGACCACTTCGAAGCCGGCGGAGTTCAGGAACTTCGCCATCGACTCCGCATCATTGTCGGGGTTGGCGAGCTGCGGCGCGTTCTGGTAGTTCGAATTGCCGATCACCAGCGCGACCCGCTGCTCAGGGCCTTGCAGCGCGGTGGGAGCTGGCTCGACCGGGGCGACTTGCGCGGAAACAGGGCCGCAGGCGAAGCCGAACAGGCTTCCCAGCAGGCCCGCGGTCATCAGGAAAGGCTTTAGGCGGAACATGGCGTGCTCCTCTGGCACTGATCTCGATACGAGATTGGTTGCGAGGAAGCTTGGCCGCGTTCGAGCCTTTGGTCCGTGATCGCGATCACCATGGTGGCCTACGTGATCTGAATCACGCTTGGAACCTGCTAGGGTGAGCGGCCGGTGTCCGGCCGGGCCGGGCCGGGTCTCGCCGGCGATGACATGCTTTTCAAGGAAATGCCGTCACATGTTGAAATCGATCGATCCGATCCTCACGCCCGACCTGCTCTGGCTACTCGCCGCCATGGGCCACGGCGACGACCTCGTTTTCGTCGATGCCAATCACCCGGCAACCCGCATCGCGCAGAGCACGAATTCGCAGCGCTTGATCCAGTTGCCGGGCATGACCATGGAGACCGCGATCCGCGCCATCATGTCGGTCTACCCGCTCGACGATTTCGATCCCGATCCGGTGCGCGTGATGATGCCGGTCGACGATCCCGACCGCGTCCCCGACGTGCAGCGTGTGGTGCTGGCCGAGATCGAACGCGCCGTCGGCCGCCCCGTCACGCCCGGAAAACTCGCGCGGCCGGATTTTTACCGGGCAGCGGCAGCGAGCTTTGGCGTCGTGCAGGTCGGCGACAGCAGGGGTTACGGATGCTTCCTGATCAGGAAGGGTGTGGTCAGCTAGGGGAATTCTCGGACCATCCGATTGGTGCGCGATCGTGCAAATAGCTTGGCACTCGAATTTGAATGGCGTTCCCGGACTCGACTGTCTATCGTCAATCCATGTCGCGCCTCATGTGTCTGTCTGTTGCTGTCATCCTGTCGCTGCTGCCGGCCGTCGCGCCCGCTGCGTCAATTCAAAAGCGTCCCAAGCAAGCCTGGCATGGCTACGGCTTCCTGCCGGGCTATCGCCAGCCGCTCAGCAACAGCGTTCCGCTCTACAAGCAGAAGGAAGCGATGCGGCGGATGTCGCGCAGCGACCGGCGCCATTGGTACATCGATCCGGTCCCCCAATATTACGGCTGGGACGGCGAGTGGCGCTATTTCGGCCGGCCCGGCTTCGGCGGCGGCCGCTACAATGGCGGCAGTTTTGGGCCGTGCTGGACGCGGACACCGATCGGCGCGGTGTGGAATTGCGGGTGATCGGCTGAGCTAATCTCGCGCGGCCGCGGCTCGTTCTCGTGCCCCGGACGCAGCGCAGCGCTGCTTTAGCGGTGCGCTGCAGAGCCGGGGCCCATCCATCCGCGCCATACTGTGTCGCCTTCTGGGTCCCGGTTCTGCGCCGCAACGCTCGCGCGTTGCAGCTTGTCCGGGACACGAGACGGAGCATGCCGCGTCCCCTTACGAGAAGAACGCGATCTTCTCGGCCTGGGTCATGCGGCGGATCGGCGCCATGGGATCGTTTGCGGCGGCGCGGGGCTTTTGCAGGATGCCGCTGGCGAGGATGGTGGCGCCGAGTGAGGCTTCGGGGACCGGCGAGGGCATCGGCAGCGTCGTGATCGGCGCTGCGCCGAATGTCGCGGCGGCTGCCATGACCGGCGCCGGCTGCTCCATCACTTCGGCGGCGGCTTCCGCAATGGCGTTGGTGAGGCGCGCAAGCGATTCCATCGCAATCGGCGCTTCCTCTACGGGCTCCTCCACGACTGGCGCGGCGGCGGGCTCAAGTGCGATCGGCCCCGGCATCTCGGCTGCAATGGGCGCTGCGGCCTCCGCAACCATCGGCTCCGGAATGGCCGCTTCCATCTCGACCGGCTCGATGATCTCGTCGAACTCCGGATCTGGCGCGGCCATCTCCAGCGCGATGGCCTCGAGTATGGCGTCGTCCTCGGCTTCCGCGGCGGCGTCGAGCGAAAATTCGTCCGTCACCTCGGCGAAGACGGCGGGCTTAGCGGCCGGCTCTTCAAAACCGGCGGCTTCAGGCGCGGTCTGGCTCTCGGCGACGATCTCCGGCTCCAGGGCGGCGTCCATCGCCTGCTCGGCAACGGAGAAGGTCTCAGCGACGCCGGCCGCTTCCACGGCTGCTTCGGGCTCGATCGCTGCTATGTCCTGCGGCGCCTCCGCAAAAGCTACGGCTGCTTCGCTGGCCATTGCGGCAGGCGCGACCTCCACAGGCGGAGCTTCCGCCGCGGACGACGGCGCGTCCTGCACCGGGGCCGGCGAGGGGTGCGCAGCCTGCGGCGTTGCGTCGCCGTCGATCTGGTCGATCCGGTCCTTGAGCAGATCGAATGCGGCCTTGAGGTCGGTATGGGGGTCGATGGTCGAAACTTGCGCGCAGGCCGCCTCGATGGAGGCAAGCTGCGAATCAATCAGATCGCAGATTCGCCCGTCGGCGCCGATCTCGCGCCAGCGCCAGGAGATCTCCTTGATGATGCGGAGGCCGCGCGGGATCGGCGCGAGGCTCGCCTCGAACGCCGCGGGATCGAAGGCCGCGATTGCGATCGTCTCGGCTTCGCGGATCGCGCGCCGGATTGCGACCAGCGCCTGGGGCAGGCGGTCCTCGATGACGGGTTGGCGCTGTGTCGCAAGGGTTTCTTCGATTTTCGCGACCGCGTCGAGCACCATGCGGGTGTCCGCATTGCGGTTGCGCTTGGCGTATTCACCGAGGAACCAGCGGCCGCGCGCGGTCTCCATGAAGGCTTCGCGGATCGCGTCGTAATCCTGCTCGTTCGGCTCGGCCGCGCGGGCAGACATAGGCGAGAGGGCGAATGCTTCGTTGGCCATGTCAATCTCGTCGCGCAAATCACGGCGCGTTACAGTAACGATCACCACGATATCGACCGAATCGCAATTGGTTTGATGGCACCCGAATCACAAATCCCCATCGCGGTATCTCAGAAGCGGCGATTCGCCGTGAGCCTCGCCGTGTTCTACTCGGCCGTGTTCGCGGTGTCGGGTACGCATCTGCCGTTCTTTCCGGTCTGGCTGAAGGCGATCGGCATCGACGCGGCCTGGATCGGCCTCATCAACGCGCTGCCGGCGATCACGCGCTTCACCACGCTGCCGCAAATCACGGCCCTTGCCGAAAAGCGACATGCCATTCGCGCCGGCATCATGGTGTCCGTGCTCGCGACGGCGATCGGATTTACAGCCGTCGGCCTGCAGGGACAGCCGCTGGCGCTGTTCCTGATCTACGCGCTGACCTGCATGATGTGGACGCCGACGACCCCGCTGACCGACGCCTATGCGCTGCGCGGTGTCGCCCGTTACGGGCTCGACTACGGACCGGTGCGGCTGTGGGGCTCGGCAGCATTCGCCGCCGGCTCGCTCGCCTGCGGCTATCTCGTCGACCACATCGCGGCGCGCGATCTGATCTGGGTCATCGTCGCTTGGGCCGTTGTTGCGGTCGCCGCCAGCCTTTTCCTGCAGCCGCTCGACGATGTCAGGCGAAGGACGACAGCGGCGCGCGCCGGCAAGGCGCTGCTGCACGATGCCGGCTTCTGGGCCATCATCGTTTCGGCCGCGCTGATCCAGGGCAGTCACGTCGCGTACTATACGTTCTCGGCCATCAACTGGCAGGCCCACGGCCTCGGCGGGCTGACGATCGCGGGCCTGTGGACGTTAGGGGTGATCGCCGAGATCATGGTGTTCGCGCTGTCGCCGCGCTTCTCGCTGCACCCGTCCTCGCTCATGGCCATCGGGGGCGCGAGCGCGGTGGTGCGCTGGGTCGTCACCGCGCACGATCCGCCGCTCGCGCTGCTCGCGGTCGTGCAGCTCGGCCACGGCCTGACCTTCGGGATGACCATCCTCGGCACCATGAATCTCCTGGTGCAGCGCGTGCCGTCGCATCAGATCGCGCGGGGGCAGGGCTACTACGCCGCGTGCAACGGGCTGCTGGGTGCGACCACCTCGATCGCGTCAGGCGCGATCTACGCCCGCATCGGCGACGGCCTGTATTACGTCATGGCTGCGATGGCCGGCGCCGGTGCACTTCTCATCTGGTCGGCGCGGCACCGGCTCAAGGCTCAGCCCCAGAGCGAAGAATCCGGCGGATAGACCAGGCTGTCGTCATACCGAAGGCCATGATCGCGGTCGCGCGCCAGCAGCAGCGGACCGTCGAGATCGACGAAGCGGGCCTGCGGCGTCACCAGCATTGCCGGCGCCATCGCCAGCGAGGTTGCGACCATGCAGCCGATCATGATCTCGAAGCCGAGCGCCTGCGCGGCATCCGCCATCGCCAGCGCCTCGGTGAGGCCGCCGGTCTTGTCGAGCTTGATGTTCACGGCGTCGTAGCGCTCACGCAAAGGTGCGAGCGAGTGGCGGTCATGCACGCTCTCGTCGGCGCAGACCGCGAGCGGCCGTTTGATCCGCGCCAGCGCGTCGTCCTTGCCGGCCGGTAGCGGCTGCTCGACCAGGGTGACGCCGGCGGCCTCGCAGGTCGCGAGATTGTGCTCCAGATTGGCCTCGGTCCAGGCCTCGTTTGCGTCCACGATCAGCTCGGATTCGGGGGCGGCCTTGCGCACCGCCGCGATCCGCTCCCCGTCGCCGTCACCGCCGAGCTTGATCTTGAGCAGCGGCCGGTGCGCCGCTTTGGCGGTCGCCGCCGCCATGGCCTCGGGGGTGCCCAGCGAGATCGTGTAGGCCGTGGTGCGCTCGCCCGGCACCGGGCGGTCGAGCAGGCTCCAGGCCCGCAGCCCCGCCGCCTTGGCTTCCAGATCGATCAGGGCGCAATCCAGGGCATTGCGGGCCGCACCGGGCGGCATGGCGGCTTGCAGGGTCCGCCGGGTGAGTCCGCTCGCCACGGCCTCCTGCATGGCCTGGATGGCCGCAAGGGTTACCTCGGGCGTTTCGCCGTAGCGGGGATAGGGCACGCATTCGCCGCGGCCGATCAGGCCGTCTCGGCTCACCTCGGCCACGACGGTTACGGCCTCGGTCTTGGCGCCCCGGCTGATCGTAAAACTGCCGGCGATGGGAAAGCGCTCGATTCGCGCGGCGAGGGCCGGAACTTTGCTGGAAGTCATTTTGAACTCTGGCGAAATCTGAACCTGCTAGTTACCTCTAGCAACTAAGGTTAACCAGTCGGGGACACCTTCTCTGGGTAAGGGCGCGTGCGCAACCATCTGATTTCATCCGTTTCCAGCGCCCCGGCACGGGAGCGGACATCTTGAGCGGCGATCCGAAGCTGGAACGGATTGCGAAAGGCAACGCGCTGGCACTCTGCGCCACCGGAACCTGGACCGCGAGCTTCGCGCCGGTCCTGGAGCGGATGGTGGCTGACGCCGAGAAGCTCGCGGGCGGTTCGCAAAGCGTTTTCATCGACGTTTCCGAGGTGGCCAAGCTGGACACGTTCGGCGCCTGGCTGATCGAACGGCTGCGCCGCAGCCTGACCCAAGGCGCCGTCGAGGCGCAGATCGCGGGGCTGTCCGCCAATTATTCGAGCCTCGTGGACGAGGTGCGGCGGGTCAGGGCGACGCCCGTGATCGACACCGGCGCCGTCACCATCACCGGCATGCTGGAGCAGATCGGCCGGGCCGTGGCTGGCGTTGGCGGCACCGTGGCGGGCCTGATCGACATGCTCGGCGCGGTGCTCGCGGCGGGCGCGCGCACCCTGATTCACCCGCGCTCGTTCCGCCTGACCTCGACCGTGCATCATCTCGAGCAGGTCTGCTGGCGCGCGGTGCCGATCGTGGTGCTGATCACCTTCCTGATCGGCTGCATCATCGCCCAGCAAGGTATCTTCCATTTCCGCAGGTTCGGCGCCGACATCTTCGTCGTCGACATGCTCGGCGTGCTGGTGCTGCGCGAGATCGGCGTGCTCCTGGTCGCGATCATGGTCGCGGGCCGCTCGGGCAGCGCCTACACCGCCGAGCTCGGCTCGATGAAGATGCGCGAGGAGATCGACGCATTGCGCACCATGGGGTTCGACCCGATCGAGGTGCTGGTGCTGCCGCGCATGCTGGCGCTGGTGCTGGCGCTGCCGATTCTGGCCTTCCTCGGTGCCATGGCCGCGCTCTATGGCGGCGGTCTCGTCGCCTGGCTCTATGGCGGCGTCGATCCCGAAGCGTTTTTGCTGCGCCTGCGCGACGCCATCTCGATCGACCATTTCATCGTCGGCATCGTGAAAGCACCTGTGATGGCCGCCGTGATCGGCATCGTCGCCTGTGTCGAAGGGCTCGCCGTGCAGGGCAGCGCGGAATCGCTCGGACAGCACACGACGGCGTCCGTGGTGAAGGGCATCTTCTTCGTCATCGTCATGGACGGCGTGTTCGCCATCTTCTTCGCCTCGATCGGGATGTGACGATGGCGCAGGAAGTTCGAAACGGAATTCAAAACCCGATCATCCGCGTCCGCGATATCACCGTGCAGTTCGGCGCGACGCGCGTGCTCGACGGCCTCGACCTCGACGTCAAGCGCGGCGAGATTCTTGGCTTCGTCGGCCCCTCGGGTGCCGGCAAATCGGTGCTGACGCGCACCATCATCGGCCTCGTGCCGAAGGTCGCAGGCAGCATCGAGGTGTTCGGCGTCGATCTGGATGCCTCCAATACGTCGCAGCGTCGCAACGTGGAGCGGCGCTGGGGCGTGCTGTTCCAGCAGGGCGCGCTGTTCTCCTCGCTGACGGTGCGGCAGAACATCCAGTTTCCGATGCGCGAATATCTGCGGGTGTCGCAGCGGCTGATGGACGAGATCACCATCGCCAAGCTCACCATGGTGGGTCTCAAGCCCGAAGTCGCCGATCGCTTTCCCTCCGAATTGTCGGGCGGCATGATCAAGCGCGTGGCGCTTGCGCGCGCGCTGTCGCTCGATCCGGATCTGGTGTTTCTGGACGAGCCGACCTCAGGCCTGGACCCGATCGGCGCCGGCGACTTCGACGAGCTGGTGAGGACCCTCCAGCGCACTTTGGGGCTGACTGTTTTCATGGTAACCCACGATCTCGATAGCCTTTACACAGCATGTGACCGCATCGCCGTTTTAGGGAACGGTAAGATCATTGCGGCAGGGTCGATCGCCGACATGCAGGCCTCGCAGCATCCCTGGCTGAGGCAATATTTCCATGGCAAGCGCGCTCGCGCGGTGATGGGCTGAGGTGCCGGAGTAGCTGATGGAAACGCGTGCAAATTACGTGCTGATCGGATCGTTCACGCTGGCGGTGATCGCCGCTGCGATCGGCTTCGTGTTGTGGTTTCAGTCGTTGCACACCACCAAGCAGCGCAGCCCCCTGCGCGTCGTGTTCGAGGGCCCGGCGGCGGGCCTGCGCAACGGCGGCAGCGTCAATTTCAACGGTATCCGAGTGGGCGAGGTGGTCTCGGTGAAGCTCGACAACCCGCGGCGGGTTGTCGCACTCGCCATGGTCGAGAACAACGCCCCGATCCGCAAGGACACCCTGGTCGGCCTCGAATTCCAGGGCCTGACCGGAGTCGCCGCGATCTCGCTCAAGGGCGGCGAGGAGGCGGCACCTCCGCCACCGCTCGACGAGGACGGTATCCCGTCGCTGACGGCGGATCCCAACAAGCTCCAGGACGTCACCGAGGCGATCCGCGGCACGCTCCAGAACATCAACAAGATCGTCGCCGACAATCAGGAATCGGTGAAGAATTCGCTGAAAAATCTTGAGACCTTCACCAACTCGCTCGCCCGCAACTCCGAGAAGATCGATGGCGTGATGGCCAAGGTCGACGGCGTCATGCTCAAGGCCGACAGCCTCATGCTCGGCCTCAACACGCTCGCCGGCGGCAAGGACGGCGGTGAGCTGTTCCTGGCGGTGAAGTCGATCCGCGAACTGGCCGACGATTTCGACAAGCGCTCCGGCGCGCTGATGACCGACGGCCGCCGTACTCTGGGCGACATCAGCCGCGCCGTGAACAATTTCGACCGCAACCCGACCCGCGTGCTGTTCGGCGCCAGCAACAGCGCACCGGTCGCCGCGCCGCCGCCGCCGGAACCGCTAAAGCCCGCGACACCGGAGCGCAGGCGGCAGTAGCCACGTTGCACTCGTCTCTCACCTCGTCATTGCGAGCGAAGCGAAGCAATCCAGACTATCTCCGCGGGGGCAGTCTGGATTGCTTCGTCGCAAGAGCTCCTCGCAATGACGGTGTTTGTGGAGTTGCGCTCCATACGGGCTGCGATCGCTCCCCGCAACGACGTCCCCCAAAAACAAAACGGAGCCCGCGAGGGCTCCGTTTTTCATTCGCTGTTCGCTGTCGCTGCGAGCCGCTTACCCCAGCCGGCCCGCGCTGTGCGCGAGCAGGGTGTAGACCAGACCCGTCTCCGAGGTCAGGTGGTTGCGCAGCTCCTGCGGGCCGCGGCCGTCGCGGGCGACTTCATCGAGCAGGCGTTCGAACTCGGCGACGTAGCGGTCGACCGTGCCCTTGAAGTTGCGATCGGAGCGGTACTTGCGGGCGACCTCGTCAAAAGCCTTCTGGCCGGCGGGCGTGTAGAGGCGCTTGGTGAAGGCCTTGTTCTCGCCGCGCTGGTAGCGGTCCCACATCTCGGCAGCGAGGTTGCGGTCCATCAGCCGGCCGATGTCGAGCGACAGCGATTCCAGCGGATTGCCGCCACCTTGCGGCGCCTGTGGCTGCGGAGCCGGTGCGGCGGCTTGGCGGCCGCGCTGGGCTTCACGTCCGGTCGGCGCACCCTGGTTGGCGTCCGTGCGGCTCAACAGGTCCGACAGCCAGCCGTCGCGGCCCTGATCGTTGCCGGCGGGCGCGACCGGCGGAGCTTCGGTGCGGCGCGAGGAGGCCGGCATGCCGAGGTCCGGCGGCGGCAGCGTGGAGGCGCTGCCGGTGTCGCGCATGCGGGTCTCTGTGCTGCGGCCACCCGCGGTCGCCAGCATCGGCTCCTCCTGGCGCTGCACGCTGGCGCGGCCCGTCGTGGAGACATCGAGGCCGCGGCCATGCTGGGCCACGATGCGGTTGAGCTCGGCGAGGGCCTCGATCTGGTCGACGATCACCTTGCGCATCTGCGCAGTGCTCTCGGCGGCCTCCTGCGGCATCTCGAGCACGCCGCGGCGCAGCTCGTTGCGGGTGGCTTCGAGCTCGTTGTGCATCTCGAACGCCATCTGCTTCATGCTGGAGACGAGGTTGGTGAACTTCTCGGTCGATTGCTTGAACATCGTATCCGCCTCGTCGGTGGTCTGGCGGTAGATGTCGTGCATGGCCTCGACTGTCTGCCGGTGCTCCTCTTCGGAGGCCGACCGTACCGCCTCGAACTGGCGGGTGATCGCGGCGGAACCGGCGCCGGCCGTCTCGGCCACGACACGGGCGATGTCGCGAGCGCGCTCTTCGGCGGCCGCCAGCGATTCATCGAGCAGGCCGGTGAAGCGCGACAGACGCTGGTCGAGATCGGCCGTGCGCAGGTCGATCGTGGTGACGAGCGATTCCAGCGCCAGCTTGCGTTCGGCGAGCGAGGCGGTGGTGTTCTTGTTGCTCTGCTCCACGACCTGCGCGGCCTCGACGAGTGCCTTGCCGTGCGCGTCGAACTGGGTCGACAGCTCGCCGAGATCCTGGAGCGCCCGCGTGGTCTTGCTGTTGAAGACGTTGAGCTGGTCTTCCAGGTTCTGCGTCGCAGCGCCGTTGCGCGAGGTGACGTCGTTCATCGCCGAGACGAAGTCGGCGACGCGCGTCACCAGCGCCCGCTCGAGCGAGTTGAGGTTGTCGTGCGCACCGGTCAGCACCTCCTGGAGCAGGATGTTTCCTTCGCGCAGTCGCTCGAACAGGGCGACCGTGTCGGTGCGCAGGATCTTGCTGGTCTCCTGCATCTCGGTGACGGCCGCGATCGAGACCTGGCGCGACTGGTCGATCGCCACGCGCGAGGCCTGCTCGAGGTCCTTGAGCGACTTGTTGACGGCACCTGTCGCCATCTCGCTCGCCGAGTTGATGGTCCGTGCCACTTCGGAGCCGTTGCCCATCATCGTCTGCGAGAACGCGTGGCCGCGCGTCTCGATCGACTTCAGCGCGTCGGACGTGACACGGTCGATGTCGAGCGTGAGCTGGCTGGTCTTCGAGCCGATCGCGTCCACGAGCGAGCCGCGCTTGGCATCGATCATGTTGGCAAGACGGTCGGACTGCTGCTGCACGTAGGTGACGATCTCGTCGGTCTTGCCGGTCATGGCCTGGCCGAAGCTGCTGCTGGCGGCGAGCACCGAGCGCTCGACGTCCGCCGAGCTCGACTTGACCCGCGAACTTGCCTCGTTGGAGGCGTTGATCAGCGCGTTCTGGGCGTTGAGCGCGCTGGTCTGGATGTCGTTGGTCGCGTTCGCGGTGGCCGTGCTCAGCGTGCGCTCGATCTCGGTCGAGATCGTGCGGATCTGGCTTGCGGCGTCCGCCGACGTCGTGGTCAGCGAGGTCTGCGCCTCGCGTGCGCTGTTGAGGATGGTCGAGGCGGTGTCGGCGCCGACCGAGGTCAGCGTGCGCTCGATGTCCGTGGTCAGCGACTTGATCTGGCTCGCTGCATCCGTCGAGGCGGAGATTAGCGTGCCCTGGGCCTCGCGTACGCCGCTGGTGAGCGCCTCGATGGTGGCGCCGCCGGCGGTCGCCAGCGCGCGCTGCATCTCGGCCGCCAGCGAACGGACCTGGCCGGTCTGTTCGGCGGAGACCGCCAGCAGGGTGCTCTGGGCGTCGCGGGCGCTGGTCGTGATCGTCTCGGCGGTCGACTGGCCGACCTGCGAGAGCGACCGATGCACTTCGGCCGCCAGCGACTTGACCTGGCTGGCCGCATCCGAGGACGCGTTGACGAGCGTGCTCTGGGCTTCGCGGGCGCCGGTCATGATGGTCTCGGCCGTCGCGGTGCCGGCCATCGAGAGCGAGCGCTGCACGTCCGAGGACAGCGCCTTGATCTGGTTGGCGGTCTCGCTCGAGGCCGCGATCAACGTGCTCTGCGCATCGCGGGCGCCGGCGGTGATCGATTCCGCCGTGGAGGAGCCGGCCATCGACAGCGAGCGCTGCACGTCGGCGGTGAGGGTCTTGACGTGGTTGGCCGCGTCCGAGGACGCCGTGACGAGCGTGGTCTGCACCTCGCGGGCACCGGCCAGGATCGAGGCGGCGGTCGCCGAGCCCGCCGACGACAGCGTCCGTTCGACGTCGGCCGCGAGCCCCTTGATCTGGTTGGAGGCCTCGCCGGATGCGGCGACCAGCGTCGACTGTGCTTCGCGGGCGCTGCTCAGGATCGAGTTCGCGGCACCGGTACCGACCGCGGTCAGCGCGCGCTCGACCTCGGCGGAGGTCATCTTGAGCTGAGCGTTGACGTCGGAGGAAACCGTCATCAGCGACTGCTGCGCGGTGCGCGCACCGGTCTGGATGGTCTCGCTGGTGTTGACCACGAGGTTGGTGAGCGAGCGTTCGGCGTCCTCGACATGCGAGCGGATCGCGGTCGAGATCATCTCGGCGCGGGACATCATGTCCTCGCTGGCCTGGCGTCCGCTGCTCTCGATGCGGCCGGCGACTGCCTCGACGCGCGAGCCGAGCAGGTCCTCGAACTGCGCCACGCGCATGTCGATGTCGCTGGCGACCGATCCGACCTTGGTCTCGATGGCCTGGTGGATGTCCTGGAAGCGCGCCGTGACCGTGTCGGTCAGATGCATGCTGCGGCCGTCGATGAGTTCGCCGACGCTGGTGATGCGGCGGTCGACCGCCTCGATCGCCTGCGCGGTGCCGTCCGTGAGCGTCGAGGTCAGGAGGGTGAGGCGGGTGTCGATCGACTGCACGGCCTGCGAGGCGCCGTTCGTCACCGCGGTGGTCAGGTAGGTGAGGCGGGTGTCGATGGATTCGAGCGCCTGCGAGGCGCCGCCGGTGAGGGTGGTCGTCAGATGCGTCAGCCGCGTATCGATCGTCTGGATGGTCTGCGATGCGCCATCGGTCAGCGAGGTCGCGAGGTAGTTGAGGCGGGTGTCGATCGTCTCGATCGCCTGCGATGCGCCGTCGGTCAGCGACGTCGTGAGGTGGGTGAGGCGGGAGTCGATCGACTGGATCGCCTGCGCGGCACCGTCGGTCAGCGACGAGGAGAGCGTGTTGAGCCGTCCGTCGATGGTCTCGGTGACCGACTTCGCACGGGTATCGAACGACTGTTCGAGCGCGGCGACGCGGCCGACGAGCTGTTCGTCGAAGGTCTTGATGTGACCGTCGATTGCAGAGTCGAGGCCGGATATCTTGCCGTTCAGCGAGGCATCGAAGTTGGTGACACGTTCGCCGATCGTGGTCTCGAACTGCACCAGGCGCTGGTCGAGGACAGCCGTGATCGCGCCGCCGTTGGAGGTGAAGCGGGTGTCGAAATTGTCGACATAGCTCTTCAGGCTCTCGTGGATGTCCTGGGTGCGCTGGCCCATGCGATCGACGATCTCGCCGCCGAACGTCTTCACGGTGCGGTCGAATTCGGAGATGTGGCGGGTGATCAATGCGCCCAGCGTGCCGGAGTCGCGGGCGAATTTCTCGACCAGCTCGCTGCCCTGGTTCTTCACCAGCTCGTCGAAGGCGCTCATCTGGAGCGACAGCGAGTCGTGCGCGGTTTCGGTCTGGCTGACGACCTTGGCGACCAGCGTGTTGACGGTGGCGTCGAGCGCTTCGCTCGCCTTGTCGCCGGAGGTCATGATGTGGCCGGCGAGGCGGTTGCCGGCGTCGTCGATCTTGGCGGAGAGGTCGTTGGAGCGCAGCTCGAGCTCGAGCAGCAGCGAGTCCGACGAATTCTTCAGGCTGTCGTGCACCTGCTCGGTGCGCTCGGAGATGCCGTCGACGATCGCGGCGGAGCGCTGCTCGAACTCGCCGGTGATGCGGTCGATGCGCTCGTTCAGCATCTCGTGGACGCGGTCGGCGAGGTCGACGAACTCGTCGTGGACGTGGCCGGTCTTGAAATTGAGGCTGGTGGTCAGCCGCTCGCTGGCGTCGAGCACCGCGCGCGTGGTCTCGTTGCTGGCCTCTTCGAGGCGGTCGAGCAGGTCGCCGCCGCGCTCGCCGAGCGCGAGGATCATGTTGTCGCCGGCGTTGCTGAGTGCACCGGTGATGTGGGCACCGCGCTCTTCGAGCGCGCCGGTGATGGACTTGGCGACCTCGTCGACGCGCGAGGCGATCGCGTCCGAGATCAGCGCGATGTCATGGCGCAGATCGATCTGCACGCCGGAGATGGCGCTGCGGACCTGCTCGGCCTGGCCGACCAGATTGTCGCGCTGATGCGCGATGTCCTGGAGCAGGGCGCGGATGCGCACTTCGTTGTCGGAATAGGCGCGTTCGAGCGCCGCGACCTCGTTGGCGACCAGCGTCTCGAGCTCGCCGGCGCGCGCGATCGCGCGCTCGATGCCGTCGCCCATCGCCGCAACCTCGCGGCGGATGGCCTGGCCGACGGTCACCATGGAATCCGAAGCCGAGCCTTCCGGCTCGGAGAAGCGGATCGCAACCTGCGCCATCGCCTGCGCGACCGAGCTCATTTGCTGGCCGCGCCAGACGAGGCTCGCCAGGAAGAAGAACAGCATGATCGGCGCGAAGAACATCGTGACGAGGCCGGCAATGGCCAACACGCCGCCGCTCTGCCCCATCGCCGCCTGGATCGAAGGCAGGAAGCCGACCGTCAGCGCGGCGCAGGCCGCGAGCCAGATGACGGTGAAGATTGTCGCGCCGGTGTAGACGTTGCGGGTCGGGCGTCCCGTCTGCAACGTCTGCAAGAGCTGGCCGATGGTCGCACGGTCGTCATTGGCGGCGCGGCGCGAGGAGCGCGGCTCCTCGATCTGGTCGAACATCGCGCGTTCGTTCGCGGCAGGACGCGGGTCGAAGCTCGGTTCGTCGAACATCGGGGGGGTCGGTGGCGCGGCCGGAGGCGACGTTTCGTTACGCATCGAGGCGTTGCGGCTGGTGTCCGCAGCCGTGTCGCTGATGTTCAGGGCTTCCTGGATCGCAGAAAGCGCATCTTCTGTCGGGTCTTTGACCTTTTTCGGAGTGTTTGCCATGTTCAGTCCGAGCCCTCGTTACTTGTACGCGTCCCTCCGCGAGCTCTGCGCGCTACGCAAGCCCACAGTCCGGATCATGCCGCTTGCGCGGATTTCCGAGCCGTCCCCACCCGGACGGCTTGTCCGCCAATTTCCAAAACATCCTATTGGCAGAGCGTCGCGAATGAAATGGCTGCGATTAAGACATTCTTAATCATCGTTAACAGGATCGCGCCGTAACGCCTTAGCAATACATGAAATTCTCCACCGGACTCGCCGGATTGCGGCAACTTTTCGTCAATAAACAGGCGGATTTGCGCAAAACAGCCGGAACACTTCGTTAACCATTTCCATGCTTCGGTGGAGGGAACCTGACCGCCGAACCGGCGGACATCGCGCGATGCCGGGGCCTGCGCCATGATGCCTGAACTGCAACGGATGGACTGGATGCCCTCGCCCCCGCTTGCACCCATCGACAACCTGCTCGACCTCGATCACCTCTCCCGCATGACGCTCGGCGACGTTGAGCTGGAACAGGAAGTGCTGGCGATGTTTGCCGAGCAGGCGGTCCGCCTGATTGCGGCTATGGCAGCGCTGCCGAGTGATGCCGGCGCACTCGCCCACAAGCTCAAGGGCTCGGCGCGCGGGATCGGCGCTTTTGCGGTGGCGGATGCCGCCGCCAGCCTCGAGACCGCGATCCGGACCGGCCAGGGCCGGCCCCACGCCTTCGCCGCGCTGAAAGAGGCGGTGACCGAGGCTCGCGCCGCCATCGAGACGATCCTGAAGCCTTAGGACAACAGGGCCGACCCGTGCCCTAGTCTTTTGTTTTGACGGGTTTTCTTGCCGCGAAGCGGGATTAACGTCTTATCAAAACGCTATGGCGCCGGGCTGACCGACCCGTTATAGGACAGCCCGGACCCTCCTTCATTCCCAAGATCGCGGCAGTACGAGCACACATGGCCAAAATTCACTTTGTCGATCACAAGGGCGAAACCCGTACGGTGGACGTCGAGAACGGCGCGACCGTGATGGAAGCCGCCATCCGCAACAGCATTCCCGGCATCGAGGCTGAATGCGGTGGCGCCTGCGCCTGCGCCACCTGCCATGTCTATGTCGACGAAGCCTGGCGCGAGAAGGTCGGCAGCCCGACACCGATGGAAGAGGACATGCTCGACTTCGGCTTCGACGTGCGCCCGAACTCGCGCCTGTCCTGCCAGATCAAGGTCTCCGACGAACTCGACGGCCTGGTCGTGGCGACGCCGGAACGCCAGGCCTAACTCTCCGTAGCTATCATGTGCTCGGCGGCGCGACCTCAATGCCGCGCTTGTGCCAGGGTCTGAGCTTCTCGAGCACTTCTGAGGTCAGCGGTGCCGGCCGTCGCGTCGTCTCGTCGAGCATGACGCCGACTGACGTCGCAGACGCAATACATTTCCCGTTCGAAAACACGACCTGCTCGAAGGTCACCGATGTCCGCCCGAGCTTCACCACGCCGAGGCCGAGCTCGATCGTATTCGGCCAGTGCAACTCGGCGCGAAAATGCATGTCGAGCCGCACCATGATCCAGGCAAGTCCCGGCGGCGTCAGGCCGTATTCCGGAAGCTTCATCAGCGTGACACGGCCGGTCTCGAAATAGGTGGCGTAGACCGCGTTGTTGACGTGCTGGTTGGGATCGAGATCACCGAAGCGGACATTGTCGCTGAGGCGAAAAGGGTAGTCCTCCAGGCGCGGCGTCGTATCGAGGCGGCGTGGTGCGTTCACCGATTGATCTCCGTCATATCGTTGCTCGTTACAGCCCAGTTATCCTGACCCGGCAAGTGGGCGCGGCTGCGGGGCGCTCCCGCTTTTATGCCTTCCCTGATCCATCCCCGTTGGCTAGACAGGCAGGGTCACCTCTGCCCGCCGGGCGCCGGCCCACCGATAACGACCGATAAAAGAGACGACATGAGCGATGTGATCAAAACCGATGTGCTGATTATTGGCGCCGGCCCCTGCGGTCTGTTCGCCGCCTTCGAGCTTGGCCTTCTCGACATGAAGGCGCATTTCGTCGACATCCTCGACAAGGTCGGCGGCCAGTGCGCCGAACTCTATCCGGAAAAGCCGATCTACGACATTCCCGGCATTCCGCAGGTTTCGGGCCAGGGTCTCACCGAGGCGCTGATGGAGCAGATCAAGCCGTTCCATCCGACCTTCCATCTTGGCGAGATGATCGAGACCGTGGAGAAGATCGGCGATCCCCTGTTTCGCTGCACCACCGACGCCGGCAAGGTGTTCGAATGCAAGGTGCTGGTGATCGCTGCCGGCGGCGGCTCGTTCCAGCCCAAGCGTCCGCCGGTGCCGGGGATCGAAGCCTATGAAGGAAGCTCGGTGCACTACGCTGTGCGCAAGATGGAGACGTTCCGCGACAAGAACGTGCTGATCGTCGGCGGCGGCGATTCCGCGCTCGACTGGACGCTCAATCTGCATCCGATTGCCAACCGCATCACGCTGCTGCACCGTCGCGACGATTTTCGCGCCGCCCCCCACAGCGTCGAGCAGATGCGCGCGCTGGTCGCTGGCGGCAAGATGGATCTGCGGCTCGGCCAGGTCACCGCGCTGTCAGGCAACGAGGGCAAGCTGACCGGTGCCACGATCAAGGGCAACGACAACAATGTGACCGATATTGCCTGCGACACCATGCTGCCGTTCTTCGGGCTGACCATGAAACTCGGTCCGGTCGCGAACTGGGGCATCTCGCTGGAGAACAATCTGGTGCCGGTCGAGACGTCCGCGTTCGAGACAAATGTGCGCGGCATCTTCGCGATCGGCGACATCAACACCTATCCCGGCAAGCTCAAGCTGATCCTGTGCGGTTTCCACGAGGGCGCGCTGATGTCGCAAAAAGCCCATCGCTATGTCTATCCGGAGAAGCGGCTCGTGTTCCAGTACACGACTTCGTCCTCCAGCCTGCAAAAGAAGCTCGGTGTCAACTGACGGCGGCGAGCGGGGAGGCGGTGCCCATGTTTCTGGTGCTGGAACCGTTCGCGAAATCGCCGTAGTCTGCGGCCATTGGAGTGACGGCTCAGCAAGGCCGATTGGCTTAGCAAGGTGATGATAATGCGGAATCTCTTTTCCAGCTTTCGGCTGTTCTCGCTCCTCGCGCTCGCGATGTCGCTCGGTGCGGTGAGCCCGGCTGCGGCGCAAGTCCAGCAGCCAACCGCCGCGGGTCTTTGGCAGAAGGTCGAAGACGGCAAGACGGTGGGATGGTTTCTCTTCATCGACCACAGCGGTGTGTTCGAAGGCGTGATCGCAAAAACCTTTCCGCGGCCCGGCGACGATCCGAACGAGATCTGCGCGAAATGCACGGACGATCGCAAGAACGCGCCGGTGCTCGGGCTCTCCTTCATCCGCGACATGAAGCGCGACGGCTTGAAGTACGACGGCGGCAACGTGGTCAATCCGCGCGACGGCAACGTCTGGAAGGCCAAGATGACGGTCAGCCCTGATGGCCAGACGCTGACGATGCGCGGCTTCCTCGGCATCTCCCTGTTCGGCAAGGACGAGACCTGGACGCGTCTGCCCGACGCCAACATTGCCCAGGTCGACCCCGCCATCGTCGCGAAATATCTCCCGGCGCAAGCGACCGCCGCGACCAAGCCCGTGCCCGCGCCCGCGGCGAAGAAGGGCGGCGCGATGATGGCGCCCGCGCCGAAGCAGTAGGACGTTCCCCGCTTAGCTCCGCTGTCATTCCCCGCGGGAGTTGTCGCGCGGTGACGCGTCGGTCGTGCCCTACGCGCCGAAAATGGACTCTCGCACCACTACGTCCGCGCGGCGGCGCACGTCCGGATTGAGCGCAAGCCCGAGGCCGGGCGCACGCGGCGCAGACACGATGCCGTTGTTCACGGTCGGAAGAGCGGTGACGAGATCGCGATACCAGGTCGAGAGCGTCGCGCGCACGACCTCCTGGAAGATCGCGGTCGGCGCATGCAGCGCCAGATGCAGCCCCGCCATCAGCGCGACCGGGCCGGTGCAATCGTGCGGCGCGAGCGGCTTGTTGTAGGCTTCGGCCAGCGCGGCGATTTTGCGCGCCTCGGTCAATCCGCCACACCAGGCGATGTCGAGCATCACCACGTCGATGGCGTCGGCTGCAAGCAGATTGCGGAAGCTTGCCGCGCCCGCCAGCGTTTCGCTGCCGCAGATCGGCGTTTTCACGCGCCGTCTGAGGTCGGCAAGGCCCTGCACATCGTCCATCTTGCCGAGGGGATCCTCGACCCAGAACACGCCGTAATCTTCGAGCGCGCGGCAGATGCGCTCGGCGGTCTGCGCGCCCCACAGGCTGTGCAGCTCGCACATGATCTCGATGCGTTCGCCGACGGCGGCGCGGATCTTCCGGAACGGTTCGAGACCGGTCTTGAGGTCGATCAGGGAAATCGAATGGCCGCCATTGGCGGCAAAGGGGTCGAATGGCCAGATCTTCATGGCGCCATAGCCTTCGCTCAAAAGGCTTTCGGCGAGCGCTCCAGCGTCGCGCATGAAGGCGATCTGATCGTCATAGGGGCCGAGCGCGGCGTCGTCCGCACCGATCTCGCGGCGCCTGGCGCTCTTCGTATTGTAGGCGTAGCCGGCGCAAGTGTTGTAGGCGCGGATTTCGAGTCGGCTCGCGCCGCCGAGCGCCTCGTGCACGGGAATGCCGTGGCGCTGGCCCTTAAGGTCCCACAACGCGATGTCGATGGCGCTGGCGGCGCGCACCTCGGCGCTGACGCTGTGGAAGCCGAGATACGGCGTCAGCAACTGACGCGATACGGCTTCGATGCGGCGGGAATCCTGGCCGAGCACCAGCGGTGCTGCGAGCTCATGCACGGCAGCTTCAACGGCCTGCGCCCCTCGAAAGCTCTCGCCGAGGCCGGTGAGCCCTTCGTCCGTTTCGATTTCGACCCAGATCAGGTTCGGCCGTTCCTCGATGCGAATGGTGCGCAAGGTCGTGATGCGGGACATTGAGACGTCCTCTTGATTTTCGGTCAGTGTCTACGCGCGACGCTCAGGTCACCGGCGCCGGATTGAACAGCGTGAGATCGTTGTGGATGCCCCAGCGATCCGACCAGGGTTGCGTGCGGCCGCTGGCGACGTCGAGGATCAAGCGGAACAGGTCCCAGCCGGTTTCCTCGATGGTCTTCTCGCCGGTGGCGATGCCGCCGGCATCGAAATCGATCAGGTCCTTCCAGCGGCGCGCAAGCTCGCTGCGGGTCGCGACCTTGATCACGGGCGCCGCCGCAAGGCCGTAAGGCGTGCCGCGGCCGGTGGTGAACACTTGCAGCGTCATGCCGGAGGCGAGCTGCAGCGTGCCGCAGATGAAGTCGGACGCAGGGGTCGCCGCGAACAGCATGCCCTTCTGCGTTGCCTTCTCGCCGGGCGAGAGCACGCCGGTGATGGCGCTTGATCCGGACTTGACGATCGAGCCCAATGACTTCTCGACGATGTTGGCAAGCCCGCCCTTCTTGTTGCCAGGCGTGGTGTTGGCGCTGCGATCGGCGCCGCCGCGGGCCAGATAGGAATCGTACCAGGCCATCTCGCGCACCAGGGCGCGGCCGACGTCTTCGTTGATGGCGCGTCGGGTGAGCAACTGGATCGCGTCGCGCACTTCGGTGACTTCGGAGAACATCACGGTGGCGCCGGCGCGCACCAGCAGGTCCGCGGCGAAGCCGACGGCCGGGTTCGCGGTGACGCCGGAGAAGGCATCACTGCCGCCGCATTGCAGGCCGATGACGAGATCGGCGGCCGGGCAGGTCTCGCGGGTGCGCTTGTTGAGGATTTTCAGGCGGGCTTCGGCCTGGGTCATGATCGCGTCGACGATCGCGCCAAAACCGTCGAAGGCTTCGTCCTGCATGCGCACGATGGCGTTGCTGACGCCTTCCGGCACCAGCCGCTCGGGCGCGAGCTTCTCGCAGCCGAGGCTGATGACCAGGATCTCGCCGCCGAAGTTCGGGTTCTGCGCGATGTTTTGCAGCGTGCGGATCGGAATCACGGCGTCGGGCGCGGTGATGGCGACGCCGCAGCCATAGGCATGCGTCAGCGGCACGACGTCGTCGACGTTCGGATATTTCGGCAGCAGTTCGGCGCGGATGCGCTTGACGGCATATTCCATCGTGCCCTTGACGCATTGCACGGAGGAGGAGATGCCGAGGATGTTCTTGGTGCCGACCGAACCGTCCGAGTTGCGAAAGCCCTCGAAGGTAAAACCTTCGAGCGGCGGCAGCGGCGCGGGCACGGCGGTCGAGATTTCGAGCTTGTCGAGGGCAGGGGCCTCCGGCATGCGGATGCGCGCCTCGTCCACCCATTCGCCGGCCAGGATCGGCGAGAGCGCGTGGCCGATCACCTCGCCGTAGCGGATGATCGGCTGACCCTGTGCAATGTCGACCAGGGCCGTCTTGTGTCCTTGCGGCACGAAGGCGCGCAGCGTCAGCCCGCAGGCAAAGCGGGAGCCGGCGGGAAGCCCGAAATCATTGACCACGATCGCGACATTGTCGCGCTCGTGGAGCTTGATGTAGCGCGGCTGCTCTTTCGCTGCGACGTCCTGGTCCATTTGATATTCCCCGTGGTTAGCCGGGATACGTATAGGCGGTCTTCACCGTCGTGTAGAACTCGCGGGCATAGGAGCCCTGCTCGCGGGCACCGTAGCTCGAACCCTTCCGGCCGCCGAACGGCACGTGATAGTCGACGCCGGCGGTCGGCAGATTGACCATCACCATGCCGGACTCGCTGTTGCGCTTGTAGTGCGAGGCGTATTTCAGGCTGGAGGTACAGATGCCGGAAGCGAGGCCGAACTCGGTGTCGTTGGAGATCGCCAGCGCCTCTTCGTAGTTCTTGGCGCGAATGACGGTAGCCACCGGCCCGAAGATCTCTTCGCGCGCGATGCGCATGTTGTTGTTGGCTTCGGTGAACAGCGCCGGCTGCAGGTAGTGGCCGGGCGTCTCGCGCTTGAGCAGCTCGCCGCCCCAAGCGAGCTTGGCGCCCTCGTCCTGGCCGATCTTGATGTAGCGCAGGTCCTGGTCGAGTTGGCTCTGGTCGACCACGGGGCCGATATGCACGCCGGCCTTGAGCGCGTCGTCCACCGACAGGCCCTTCAGGCGCTCGGCCATTGCGGCGACGAAGCGGTCATGGATGCCTTCGGTGACGATCAGGCGAGACGAAGCAGTGCAGCGCTGGCCGGTCGAGAAATAGGCGCCGTTGACGGCGACCTCGACGGCGGTCTTGAGATCGGCGTCGTCGAGCACGACCAGCGGGTTCTTGCCGCCCATCTCGAGCTGGAACTTCTTCATCGGGTTCGAGAGCACGCAGGCCTGCGCGATCTTGCGCCCCGTCTGCACCGAGCCGGTGAAGGAGATCGCGGCGACATCCGGGTGCTCGAGCAGGGTCTGGCCGACCACCGAGCCGGAGCCGATCACGAGGTTGAACACGCCGGCGGGAATGCCGGAACGGGTGATGATCTCGGACAGCGCATGCGCCGAGCCCGGCACCAGCTCGGCCGGCTTGAACACGACGGTGTTGCCGTAGCAGAGCGCCGGCGCGATCTTCCAGGCGGGGATCGCGATCGGGAAATTCCAGGGCGTGATCATGCCGACGACTCCGACCGGCTCACGGGTGAGCTCGACGTCGATGCCGGGCCGCACCGAGGCGCCCTTCTCGCCGATCAGGCGCAGCGCTTCGCCGGCGAAGAACGCAAAAATCTGGCCGGCGCGCGCGACCTCGCCGATACCCTCGGGCAGGGTCTTGCCTTCCTCGCGGGCGAGCAGGCGGCCGAGTTCTTCTTTGCGGGCGATGATCTCGAGAGAGATCTTGTTCAGCGCGTCATAGCGCACCTGCGGCGTCGACTGCGCCCAGGCGGGGAAGGCGGCCTTGGCGGCGGCGACGGCCTTCTCGGTCTGCGCCTTGTCGGCCTTGGCGTATTCGCCGACGACGTCGTTGGTGTTGGAGGGGTTGATGTTCCTGGTGACGGCGGAGCCATCGACCCATTCGCCGCCGATGAAGTTCTTCAGGATCGCAGTCATGTTGTCCTCCTTATTTGAGAAGCATGATCCTTATCGGAAAACCGGTGTCCACTTTTCCGGGATCATGCCTGAATTCTTAACGCACGAGGCAGGGACGCTTGTCGTCGAAGGTCCAGCCGGGGATCAGGTCCTGCATGGCAATAGCGTCATCGCGGGCGCCGAGTCCATGCTGCTTGTAGAGGTCATGCGCTGCGTCGATGGCGGCCCTGTCGATTTCGATACCCAGGCCCGGCCTGTCAGGTACGGCGATCTTGCCGCCCTTGATCTGGAGCGGCTCCTTGGTCAGCGCCTGGCCGTCCTGCCAGATCCAGTGGGTGTCGATCGCGGTGACCTTGCCGGGGGCGGCGGCGCCGACATGGGTGAACATGGCGAGCGAGATGTCGAAATGGTTGTTGGAGTGCGAGCCCCAGGTCAGGCCGTTGTCGCGGCAGGTCTGGGCCACGCGCACCGAGCCTTGCATGGTCCAGAAATGGGGATCGGCCAGCGGAATGTCCACCGCGCCCAGCCGCAACGCATGAGAGAGCTGCCGCCAGTCGGTTGCGATCATGTTGGTCGCGGTCGGCAGGCCAGTTGCACGGCGGAACTCGGCCATGATCTCACGGCCGGAGAAGCCGCTTTCCGCGCCGCAGGGGTCTTCGGCATAGGCGAGGATGCCGTGCATGTCCTTGCAGAGGCTGACAGCCTCGTCGAGCGACCATGCGCCGTTGGGATCGAGCGTCACGCGCGCGTTCGGAAAGCGCCTGGCGATCGCGGTGACGGCTTCGATCTCCTGCTCGCCGCGCAGCACGCCGCCCTTCAGCTTGAAATCGGCGAAGCCGTAATGGTCGTGGGTGGCTTCCGCGAGCCGCACCACGGTTTCCGGCGTCATCGCCTGCTGATGGCGGAGGTTGAACCATTCGGCCTTGCCGGTCTCGCCCTTGACGTAGGCGAGTTTGCTCTTGCCGATGTCGCCGACGAAGAAGAGATAGCCGAGCGTCTCGACGCTGTTGCGCTGCTGGCCCTCGCCGAGCAGGGCTGCGACCGGCAGGTCGAGATGCTGCCCGAGCAAATCGAGCAGCGCGGACTCCACGGCCGTGACGGCGTGGATCATGACCCGGAGATCAAAAGTCTGCTTGCCGCGGCCGCCGGAATCGCGATCGGCGAAGGCCGTCCTGATATCGGCGAGGATGTTGTTCATCGCGCCGACGGTCTTGCCGATCACGAGATCACGGGCGTCCTGCAGCGTCTGCCAGATCTTCTGCCCGCCCGGCACCTCGCCGAGGCCGGTGTGACCGGCATTGTCGGTGAGGATGACGATGTTGCGGGTGAAGAACGGCGCGTGCGCGCCGCTCAGATTGAGGAGCATGCTGTCACGGCCCGCGACCGGGATCACTTGCATCGCCGTGACGACCGGTGCACCCGAGATTTCAGTCTGGGCCATCGCACGCTCCTCCCTGTTGTGTTCTATCGTTATTCTGCCGCCTGTTGTGACGATCGAATGGCGGGCAGGTTCTTCACCAGCGCGGCCACTTCTGCGATCTCCTGCTCGGAGAGGTCGGTGAGCGGCGGGCGGACCGGACCGGAATCGCGGCCGATCACCTTCATGCCGGCCTTGATGATCGAGACCGCATAGCCCTTCTTGCGGTTGCGGATCGCGATCAGCGGCAGGATGAAATCCTTCAGCCCGGCGTGGATCGTCGCATGGTCGCGCTTGCGCACGGCGGCGTAGAAGTTGGTGGCGAATTCCGGAACGAAGTTGAACACGGCGGAGGAGTAGGTCGTCACGCCCATGTCGAGATAGGGCAGCGCGAACGTCTCCGCGGTCGGCAGGCCCCCGATATAGGTGAGGCGATCGCCGAGCTTGGTGTAGACGCGGGTCATCAGCTCGATGTCGCCGATGCCGTCCTTGTAGCCGACGAGGTTCGGGCAGCGCTCGGCAAGGCGAGCGAGCGTATCGGGCTGAAGGATCGCGTTGTCGCGGTTGTAGACGATGACGCCGATCTTCACGGAGGCGCAGATCGCTTCGACATGGGCAGCGAGGCCGTCCTGCTCGGCATGGGTGAGATAGGGCGGCAGCAGTAGCAGGCCGTCGGCGCCGGCCTTCTCGGCGCCGATCGCGATCTCGCGGGCGGTGGCGGTGCCGTAGCCGGTGCCGGCGAGCACGGGCACGCGGCCCTTGGTCTCGTCCACGGCGATCTTGACGATATGCGGAACCTCTGCCGCCGTCAGCGAGAAGAACTCGCCGGTGCCGCCGGCGGCGAACAGGCCGGCAACGTCATAGCCGCACAGCCAGTCCATGTTGGCGCGGTAGGTCGTCTCGTCGAAGGAGTAATCCGCCTTGAACGGTGTGACGGGGAAAGACAGGAGGCCGGATCCGATCTTCTGGGCCATTTCCTGCGGGGTCATCTTGCTCATGGGCGCTGCTCCCTTGTCTCATGTTGTGGAGGACGCAAGCCTGCGCGTCCATGCGCCGTGGTTTAGGAGACCGTTCGATGCGCGTCCAAGCCAAAGCCTATATCGACCAATGCGAAATCAGCATCAATCTTCCCTCGCCTCCGCCGAGGACAATTCGCTCGCGATTTTGACGAGCGCCGAGAGCAGCGGATTCTCGTCGTTGCGCCGCCAGACCATGAACAGCTCGACGGGAACGCGCGTGCGCAGCTTCAGCGGCCGCAGGCGGACGTCCGCGATCTTCAGGCTCGCCGCCGCCGCCGGCACGATCGCAAGGCCGAGGCCGGCGCGCACCATGGCGAGGATCGAGTGGATCTGGCTCAAGTGCTGCACGTAGCGCGGCAAAATGTCGGCGCGGGTGAACATCGCCACCAGCACGTCGTGAAAATAGCGGCTCTCGTAGGGCGAATACATCACGAAGGGCTGGTTGTCGAAATCCTTTATGGTGATGCTCTCGGCATTCGCCAGCGGATGCTTTTTCGGGATCGCGGCGAGCAGGGGCTCGGCGACGACGCGCCGGCTGGCGATCTCGGGACGCGCGATCGGAGGCCTGAGCAGGCCGGCATCGATCTGGCCCGAGGACAGCGCCTCGAACTGGTCGCCGGACACCATCTCCTTCAGTGAGAAGTCCACCTCGGGCAGCTTGGCACGGCAGGCCGCGACGAGCTCGGGCAGGAAGCCGTAGGCGGCGGCCGCGGTGAAGCCGATCTTCAGCGAGCCGGTCTTGCCGAGCGCGATGCGGCGGGCGACTTGCGAGGCGCTTTCCGCAAGCTTCAGGATGCGCCGCGCTTCCGGCAGGAAGCTGCGCCCGGCAGGCGTCAGCCGCACCGAGCGGCTGGTGCGCTCCAGCAGCGGCGCGTCGATGATGTGCTCGAGCACCTGGATCTGCCGGGACAGCGGCGGCTGGGTCATGTTCAGCCGCGCCGCGGCGCGGCCGAAATGCAATTCTTCCGCCACCGTGACGAAACAGCGGAGCTGGTTAAGGTCAAACATCGATACATGCCTTAGATGAATAAGGCGTTTCCCCGGCACTTCTAGCATCGATTACCCCCAAAACAAAGACGGCGGCTGTGAAGCCGCCGTTAAGTTGCCTGGTCAAGCTCCCATGGGAGCCCTCAGGAGGAACGTTTGAGCACCACGCGCTCGATCTTGCCCACGATCACGAGATAGGCGAATGCGGCCACCAGCGCATTGGCGCCGACGAATATCAGCGCGCCGTTGAACGAGCCGGTCGCGGCCAGGATGTAGCCGATCACGATCGGGGTGCTGATCGAGGAGAGATTGCCGAAGGTGTTGAACAGGCCGCCCGAGACGCCGCCGGCTTCCTTGGGCGAGGTATCGGAGACGACAGCCCAGCCGAGCGCGCCGATGCCCTTGCCGAAGAAGGCGAGCGCCATGAAGCCGACCACCAGCGCCTGCCCGTCGACATAGTTGCAGGCGATGATCGACATCGAGAGCAGCATGCCGCCGACGATCGGGATCTTGCGTGCCATGGTCAGCGAACCCGTCTTGCGCAGGATGGCGTCGGAGATGACGCCGCCGAGCACGCCGCCGATGAAGCCGCACAGCGCCGGCAGCGTCGCGACGAAGCCGGCCTGCAGGATCGACAGGCCGCGCTCCTTGACGAGATAGACCGGGAACCAGGTCAGGAAGAAATAAGTCAGCGTGTTGATGCAGTACTGGCCGAGATAAACGCCGAGCATCATGCGGTTGGAGAGCAGCTGGCGGATGTGATCCCAGCCGGGGCCGGAAGCCGCTGCGCGCTCATGCTTCAGATCGTCTTTGGGCGCGTCGAGGTCAACCAATGCGCCGCCTTCTTTGATGTAGTCGAACTCGGCCTCGTTGATGCCGGGATGCTCCTTCGGACCGTAGATGGTCTTGATCCAGACCAGACCCATCACGACGCCGAGCGCGCCCATCACGAAGAACACATAGCGCCAGCCATAGTCATGCGCGATCCAGCCCATCAGCGGCGCGAAGATCACGGTCGCGAAATACTGCCCGGAATTGAAGAAGGCCGACGCAGTCCCGCGCTCGTTGCTCGGAAACCAGGCCGCGACGATGCGGGCATTGGCGGGGAATGAGGGCGCTTCGGCGATGCCGACCAGGAAGCGCAGGCCGAACAGCACGGTGATTGCGGTGCCGGCGCTCAAGAAGCCGACCCAGCCCTGCAGCGTCGTGAACAGTGACCAGACGATGATGCTGAAGGCATAGACGAGGCGCGATCCGTAGCGGTCGAGCAGCCAGCCGCCCGGCACCTGCGCGAGCACATAGGACCAGCCGAAGGCCGAGAAGATGTAGCCCATGGCGACGGGATCGAGATGCAGCTCCTTGGAGAGCGCGGGACCCGCGATCGACAGCGTGGCGCGATCGGCATAATTGACGGTCGTGACCAGGAACAACATGGTCACGATGAACAGCCTGACGCGAGACCTCCTCACGTCCGCTGTGGACATCACTGCGCTCATTACGCGCCTCCTTAGAACTCGAAACGTTTCCTCACGACGACTCCTAGAGGCGCGCGCGGCAAAGTGTCCAAGCTCAAGGCAGCATCAATCGATGCCGTTTTTGGATTGATGGAACGGCAGGTGAGCGGGAACGATGTGTGGTGATGGCGAACCCGATTGCGCCACGCGTGCCGTTGTCATTCCCCGCGAAGGCGGGGAATCCTGGACGCCGCGACGTCTCGATTCAATCACGTCTGTCACGGAGTACTCGATCGCCGGCCCCAGTGCGCAAGGGCGCACAAGGCGGGCGATGGCAGTGTGCGTGTAGAGGTTGCGTGAGCTACTGCTGCGCGCCCGGCGACAGCGGTGCGAGCAGCCCGCGCGTCACGCCCGGCGGCGCGGCATCCAGACCAAGCACTGCGGCCGCGGCCGGCAGTGCGGCATCCGCCATCGCGGCGTGGCCTTCGGCGCTTGGGTGCACGGCGCCGCCATAGATGGCGGAGAGCACGCCCCAGGTCGCGTCGTGGATGTCGGTCGGCTGGCTCGCCGCCGGCAAGCCTTGCGGATAGGTCATCGCGGCGAAGTAACTGTCATTGGCGTCGCGGATCCAGCGCGCTCGCGGCAAATAGGCGCGGAATTCGGAGGCGCCGCGGCCGCACAGCATCGGCTGGCTCGCCGCGCTCACGATATCAGGATTGAAGCTCTGGCCGTTCTCGGCAAAGCAGGTGCGGTCGAATTCGGGATCGTTGCCCGAATGCGCGCAGAAGCCGTGATCGGCGAAAGCCGCCTGATGCGAATCCACGAAGGTCATGCGGTCGGCCTCGGGATCGCGGCACAGCGCGCCCCGGGTGCAGGTGGCGAGCCCCTTTAGCGCCGGCAAGAATTCGGTATCGACGAAAGTCGAGACGCGGGCGAGGCGCTGCGGATCGGCGTTGAAGGCGGGATGGATGTCGAACCCGGCGCGGCCGCCGCGGCAGGGCACGCCGCCGTCTGCGAGCGCCGGGTTGGCATAGGAGACGTAGACCACGTGCGAGAGGTCGCCGCCGACCAGCGGCTTCAGCGCCTCGCGCAGCTTGACGAAATTCTGCGGCAGCTCGCGCGCCAGCGCATCGCGGGAATCATCGACGCTCGCCATCACGCCGGAGCGTCGGAATAGCGCGCGCTCGGTTGCGGTCTCGACGATCACGTCGGCGACGAGGCCGGAGAAATAGACGTCGTTGGCGCCGACCGAGAGCAGCACGAGGTCGAGCGTGCGCTCGGGCTGACGCTTCTTTGCGGCGGTCAGCGCCTCGCGCAGCTCGGCGATTTGCGCGTTCACGCTGGTGTTGCAGACGCCGGTCTTGCCGGGCGGGCATTCGCGGGCGCGCTGCGAGCCGAGCAGCCCGTCGCCGATGCTGGCGCCGGTGCACGCGAGCGGCAGAAAGGTCACCGCGACGTGGGTGTAGCGTACCGCGAGCGCCAGCGCGGTGCGGGCCTGGTAGCTGTAGAGTGAGCGATGGCAGGGCGAGTTGAACCAGAGCGCGCTGTAACGCTGCCAATTGGCGAGCGTATCCGGCGCCTCGCAGGCGCGACCGCCTTTATATCCGGCCCGGCTCGGCCGGTAATACTGCGCGCCGGCGGTGCCGAGATAAGAGCGGAAGCAAAAACCTTCGTCCGACAGCGCCAGCGGCCGGTCCGGATTGCCTTCGCCCGAGGCGATGCTATCCCCGAGGCCAGCGACGAAGATGTCGCGGACCTGGATCTCGGTCTGGACCCGTTGGGTCGGATCGGAGCCGGAGGAGACGTCGACGGTCGCGACTGTCTGCTTGCCGTAGCGGACCCGCAGATTGACTGGCTCGGCGCAGTCGAAGGTGGATTGTTGCGGCCCTTCGCCGTCGTCGAACGACCAGGCGCAGGTGGCGCCGACCGGCACTGCACCGGTGAGGCGCACGGTGACAGGGTGGTCAACCGGGGTGATATAGTCTTCCTTTGTATTGTCGCGGGTGCAGGGCTGGTTGACCCGGCCCTGGAGGTCGATGCAGAGTCGGTTGACCATGTTGCGGGCCCAGCCGCGGCCCTCGCTCTGGAGTTCGAGCGACTGCTCGGCGGCGAGGATGCTGCGGTTACGCGCACTCTCGACATGGAGCTGGAAGTCGCGCTCCTCGCGGAACAACCGGAAGCGGTTGCGCACCTCCCAACTGATCTGCATGGCGCCCGCATCTTGCGCGGCCACCCGCTCCAGCGGCAAGGCGGTGAGGAGCCCGGCGAGCAGCAGGGCGCCGGCGAGGAAACGGCGAAAGGATATAGGGATCATGGCCCGCGTCTTCAACGGCAAAGTTGAGGCGGAAATAAGAGAGGAACAGCTCCCCGCCTGCAACATTGGTCTGACGGCTTTGCTGGCCGCCGTCTAGCGTTTGCTGGCCTGCCGAAGCGACCGCTCGCGCTCCATCGCTGCCACCTGCTGTGGCAGGTTGGACTGCGCGCAGGCCTCCGCCAGTCGTCGGCGCTCCTGCCAGGGCTCCACCACATTCATCCAGAGCTCGCGTGCGCCCATGATGGAGATGGCAAGACCGAACGGGATGACGAAATAGAGGATGCGGAAGACGAGGAGCGTGGCCAAAAGCTGCTCGCGGCCGAATTCGGGCAGCGCCACCAGCATGGCGGCGTCGAACACGCCGAGTGAGCCGGGAGCGTGGCTGGCGAAGCCGAGCAGTGTCGCCAGGATGAACACCACCGAGAGCGACAGGAAGTCGATCTGCGGATTGGCCGGCACCAGAAGGTACATCGCCAGCGCGCAGAAACCGAGATCGACGACGCCGATCAGGATCTGCACCAGCGTCAGCGGCGCCGACGGCAGCACCACCTTCCAGCCCTTCTGGCCGAGCTCGCGGCGCTTCTCGCCCATGCAGAGCCAGACCAGATAGGCGCCGATCGAGGCGAGGCCGCCGAGCGCGATCAGCCGATTGATCGACGACGGCAGCTGATCCATGTAGGAGGCGGCAGCCGGGTGGATGGCCATGCCGATCGAGAGCACGAAGATGTTACCGAGCCAGAAGGTCAGGCCGGACAGGAAGCAGATTTTCGCGACGTCGATCGCATTCAGCCCGTAATCCGAATAGATCCGGAAGCGGATCGCTCCGCCGGTAAAAACCGTGGCGCCGATATTGTGACCGATCGAATAGGACGTGAAGCTGGAGAGCGCTGCGATGCGATAGGGCACGTGCTTCTTGCCGATCGTTCGCAGTGCAAAAAAATCGTAGAAGGTCAGCGTACAGAACGCGAAGCACACGCAGATCGCCGCCAGTCCGATATTGCCGCGGGGAATCTCGGTCAGCGCGGTCAGGATGACCCCGGTATCGATGCCCTTGAGGGTCCGCACCAGCGTGGTAATGGCGAAAGCGATGATGAAGACGCTCGCCGCAATGCCGAGGCGTCGCCAGCCGATCCATCTCGTGAAGCCGCGTTTCAGCGCGGGCAGCAATCCGTGCATTCATCCTCCCGGCAGGGGCAAGACCGACCAGGCCAGACATTGGCCGGTCGGGTACGATCCAAGGCCAAAGGTCGGCGTTGATCGCTAGGCATGATGTAGCTCATTTAGGCATGATGTAGCTCATTTAAGGCAGAAACAGTGACTTGTGCAGCCCTTGACAACGATAGGTTCTGCGCTGGACACGCTACTTTTGTCATACGCGGTTCACATCGGAGGCGCGTTAAGCATATGAGTCGTGGGCCCGATCGCGTCCCTATCTGACATGGTTTCAGATCCTGCACGGCCGGCATTGTTCCAGCGCAAAGGGTGCGGGCTTTTTTGGAACGTCAATGCCGTGCGCCGGTTAGCGCCCCATCAGCAATTGAACATGGCGGAATAGGCGGCTTTTCGCGCAAGCCGATGCCTCCGTGTTCCAAAAAACCGAGAGGATCGGACCGATGGGACTGTTCACAAAAGACATCAAGACCATGAACGACCTGTTCGTGCACCAGCTCCAGGACATCTATTACGCCGAGCAGCAGCTCACCAAGGCGCTGCCGAAAATGGCAGATAAGGCGACGGATCCGCAGCTGAAGCAGGGCTTTTTGACGCACCTCGAAGAAACCAAGCAGCACGTCAAGCGCCTCGAGGAAGTGTTCAAGATGCACGGTGCGGAGGTAAAGGCGGTCGACTGCCCCGCGATCGACGGCATCATCGAGGAAGCCGACGAGACCGCAGGCGAAGTCGCCGATAAGGCGGTGCTCGACGCCGCGCTGATCAACGCGGCACAGGCCGCGGAGCATTACGAGATCGTCCGCTACGGCAGCCTGATCGCCTGGGCCAAGCAGCTCGGCCGCACGGACTGCGCCAGCGTGCTCGCCAAGACGCTGGAAGAAGAGAAGGCGACCGACAAGAAGCTGACCACGCTCGCCGAGAGCAAGGTGAACTTGCGCGCGGCCAGCTAGGACCAGGCGTAGCCAAGGATAGAGCGTCGCGCGGTCATCCGCGCGACGCTCGCATGTTACGCATCCATCATTCGATCGTTGTCGAAACATGACGGCGGGCTGGAAGCATATGTTCCGCATAGGGCTGCAACCGAGGTGGCAGCATGCGAGTAAGCACCATCAGATACGAAGCCTTCGGGGCCGGCGCGTCGCATGCCGGCTCGCATCTTGCGACTTCCCTCACCCTTGCCGCGATGAGCCTTGGTTATGGCGTGGTGCAGCTCGACGTCACCATCGTCAACACCGCGCTCGATGCGATGGGCAAGACGCTCGGCGGCGGCGTCGCCGAGTTGCAATGGGTGGTCAGCGCCTACACCATCGCGTTTGCTGCCTTCATCCTGACCGCCGGCGCGCTCGGTGACCGGATCGGCGCCAAGCGCGTCTTCATGGCGGGCTTCGCTATCTTCACCGCAGCCTCGCTCGCCTGCGCGCTGTCGCCCAATGCGACCGTGCTGATCGCAGCGCGGCTGGTCCAGGGGCTGGCGGCAGCGATCCTGGTGCCGAATTCTCTGGCGCTGCTCAGCCATGCCTATCCGGACGACCGGCAGCGCGGCCGCGCCGTTGCGATCTGGGCCGCCGGCGCGAGCCTCGCGCTCACGGCCGGTCCCTTCGTCGGCGGCGCGCTGATCACACTGGTCGGCTGGCGCGCGATCTTCCTGGTCAATCTGCCGATCGGGCTGACCGGCCTGTGGCTGAGCTGGCGCTATGCCGCCGAAACCACGCGGTCGCGCTCGCGCGAGATCGATCTGCCCGGCCAGCTTGCCGCGATCGGTGCGCTGGGGGCACTCGCCGGCGCGATCATCGAAGGCGGCGCGCTTGGTTGGGGGCATCCAGCCGTGATCGCAGCCTTTGTCGCAGCCGCAATTCTCGCCGTGCTCTTCGTCTGGCGCGAGAGCCGCGCAGCGCAGCCGATGCTGCCGCTGTCGCTGTTCGGCCATCGGCTGTTCGCGCTGACCGCGCTCGTCGGCCTGCTCGTCAACATTGCGATCTACGGCCTGATCTTCGTGCTTAGCCTGTATTTCCAGAGGATCAACGGGCTGTCGGCATGGTGGACCGGTCTCGCCTTCGTGCCGATGATGGGGGCGGTGCTGCCGGTCAATCTGCTGGCGCCGCGCCTCGCCGAGCGTATCGGCTCATGCCCGACCATCGTCGTCGGCGCCTGCGTCTCGGCGCTTGGTTGCCTCGGCCTGCTCCGGATCGAAGCCGGCACGAGCTATTGGGCGATCTTTGCGCAGATGATCGCGATCAGCGGCGGACTTGGGCTGCTGGTGCCGCCGCTGACCTCGACCTTGCTGGGCAGCGTCGAGAAGGCGCGCTCCGGCATCGCCGCGGGAGTCCTGAACGCGACGCGGCAGACCGGCAGCGTCCTCGGCGTCGCCCTGTTCGGCTCGCTGGTGGCCTCGGAGGGGGCGTTCATGACGGGCCTGCATCTGTCGCTGGTCGTGTCCGCGGCCGTGCTGCTGCTCGCCGCCGCCGTGATCGGCTTCGGCGCGCCTCCGCGCGGATGATCAATCCGAGTGAACGAACACATCTTCCGTTCACCATTTCCGAAACAGGCACGTAGCCGGTTACCGACTGTCCATCTCTGTCGGTTCAAGTGCGGGTCGATAGGGGCCCGCAATGTATCAAGTTCTCTACTGTCTCACCGAGGAGCACGACTGGCGACTGGTCGCGCTTGGCGGCGCGGTGTGCCTGCTCGCAAGCGCGGCGGCGATCAGTCTGTTTCACCGGGCGCGCGCGACGCACGGCCCCGGGCGTCTGGTCTGGATCGCCCTGGATGCCGCCGTCAGCGGATGCGGCATCTGGGCGACGCATTTCATCGCGATGCTCGCCTACGGGCCGGGCGGCGCCGGCGCCTACAACATCCCGGTAACGATCCTTTCGCTGATCTTCGCGATCTCCGTGACGTTCGTGGGGCTGAGCATCGCGGTATCGTCCTCGCGCGCCCCGTGGATCGTGCTCGGCGGTGCCATCGTCGGCGCCGGGGTGGCGACGATGCATTACACCGGCATGGCGGCGCTGGAGATGCCGGCACGCATCGACTGGATCGGAAGCACGGTTACCGTCTCGGTGCTGTTCGGAGTTGTCTTTGCAGCGCTCGCGCTGTTCGTCGCCGCGCGGCGCGACGACCTCTTCCATGCGCTGAGCGCGACCACCCTGCTGACGGTCGCCATCGTCGCGCATCATTTCACCGCAATGGGCGCCGCTGTGCTGACGCCGGATCCGACGCTCGCGATCAGCGGGTTATCGATCCCGCCGGCCTCGTTGTCCTTCCTCACCGCGGGTGCCGCGGTCGCGATCATCGCGATTGCGCTCGTAGCCGCGTTGCTCGACCGCCGCGCCAAGGGCGAACTGGGCCGGCAGCAGATCGTGCTGGACACGGCGCTCGAGAACATGTCGCAGGGACTGTGTATGTTCGACGCGGACGGCAAGATCATCCTGTTCAACGAGCGCTATGCCGCCATGCTCGGCCGCACCGACATCCTGCTCACGGGCCGCCTGCTGGTCGACGTGCTGCGGGAGGAGCAGGCCAAGGGTCAGTGGCAGGGCGATGCGGGCGAGTTCTTCGCGCGCCTTGTCGCCGATGCGCGCGAGAGCCGCACCACGACCGACGTCGCGACCAGGTTCGGCCGGTCCATCCGGGTCGTCAACCAGCCGATGCAGGGCGGCGGCTGGGTCGCGACCTTCGAGGACATCACCGAATGGCTGGAGGCCCAGGCCAAGATATCGCACATGGCCCGTCATGACGCGCTGACCAGTCTGCCGAACCGCGTGCTGTTCCACGAGCAGCTCGTGCAGGGACTGCGCCGGACCCGATCGGGCGACCAGCTTGCGGTGCTTTGTCTCGATCTCGATCACTTCAAGGACATCAACGACTCGCTCGGCCATCCCATCGGCGATGCGTTGCTCAAGGAGGTCGGCCGCAGGCTGAAGGCCACCGTCGGCGAGAGCGACACCGTCGCGCGACTCGGTGGCGACGAGTTCGCCGTGGTTCAGATCGGACGTTCCGAGGAAACTGCGGCACGATCCCTTGCCGGCCGCCTCGTCGAGGTGATCTCGGCGCCGTACGAGATCGACGACCATCAGATCGTCATCGGCGTCTCGATCGGCATCTCGCTGTCGCCGCAGGATGGCAGCAACCCCGACGAGCTGTTGAAGAATGCCGACCTCGCATTGTATCGCGCCAAGGCGGACGGCCGCGGCACATATCGGTTCTTCGAGACCGGCATGGATGCGCGCGCGCAGGCGCGGCGCCTGCTGGAGATGGACCTGCGCGCCGCGGTGCAACGCGACGAGTTCGAGGCGTATTATCAGCCGATCCGCGACGTCGCCAGCGGTCGCGTCGTCGCCTTCGAGGCGCTGCTGCGCTGGAACCATCCGCAGCGCGGCCTGATCGCGCCCCTCAACTTCATTCCGCTGGCCGAGGAGACCGGACTGATCATCCAGCTCGGCGAGTTCGTGCTGCGCTCGGCTTGCGCCGACGCGGCCACCTGGCCCGACGATGTCGACGTCGCCGTCAACCTGTCACCGGTGCAGTTCAAGAATCCGAACCTGATCGCGTCCGTCACCGCGGCGCTGGCCGCTTCGGGACTCGATGCGCGCCGGCTCGAGCTCGAGATCACCGAATCCGTTCTGCTCCAGAACAGCGAGGCGACGCTCACCACGCTGCATGAGCTCCGCGCCATGGGCGTGCGCATCTCGCTCGACGATTTCGGCACCGGCTATTCGTCGCTGAGCTATCTGCGCAGCTTCCCCTTCGACAAGATCAAGATCGACCGCTCCTTCGTGTCGGAGCTCGCGACCCGCGAGGATTCCATGGCGATCATCCGCGCCGTGACCGGGCTGGGGCGGAGCCTCGGCATCGTCACCACCGCGGAAGGCGTCGAGAACGACGCCCAGCTCGAGCTGCTCCGGCGCGAAGGCTGCACCCAGGCGCAGGGCTATCTGTTCAGCAAGCCGCGGCCCGCCTGCGATGTCGCGATCATGCTGAACCGGCCGCAGCTGCGCGCGTCGGCGTGATAGTCCGTTGTTTGAGCATGATCTCGTCGGAAAGCCGCTGCGCACTTTTCCGGATCATGCTCTAGCCGCGGTGGAGCGCGAAATGCGCGCCGCAGAACGCCATCACGGCACCGAGGCACAGCGCGGCGAGCCCGGACAGCACGCCCGAGACCGTCGGGATCGCGCTCGGCGCCGAGGCCACCTGGCCCGCACCCGCCAGCAGCAGCACGCCGACCGCGATCAGGAATTGCCGCATCCGTTGCGGGATCTGGCCGGAGACGGCGCTCTGCATCAATGTCGCCGTGAAATAGCCGCCGGAGAAGCCGACGGAGGCGATCAGCCACCAGGCGATCGCCGCGCCCGCCGGTATGAACTCATGCGTGTCGGAGTGCCAGAGGCCGCCGAGGTCGAGCCCGTAGCGCGCGCCCAGCATGTGCACGGCGAGCGCCAGCAGCACGCCGGAGATCACGGCGGCGCCGAGGATCAGGCGGCGCGGAAAAAAAATCGTCTCAGCCATGTCTCGCTTGTAGGATGGGGCAGGGCGATCGCGCAAGCGGATCGCAGACGGGACCACGCGGATTGGATTGATGTGAACATGCAGGATTCGGGAGCCGAGGCGGCTGCGGCCGCGAGCTATGCCTACAAGGCGTCGCTGATCGGTTCGGCGCATCGCTTCGAGCTGACGGACGAGGGGCTGTCCTGGCACATCGGCGGCCGTTCGGGCCTGTGGCGTTACGACGAGATCAGTGCAATCCGGCTGTCGTTCCGCCCCGTGTCGATGCAGCAGCACCGCTTTCGCGCCGATGTCAGCCACACCGGCGGCGGCCGCATCGCGATCCTGTCGACGAGCTGGCAGACCGCGGCCCTGATGGCGCCGCAGGACAACGGTTTCCGCACGTTCATCGTCGAACTGCACGCGCGAATGGCGAAGGCCGGCAGCCGCGCCGAATTGACCGCAGGCCTCGGCCGCAGGACCTATGCCGCGGTGCTGGCGTTTCTGGCGGTGCTGACCGTGGCGATGACGGGGCTCCTGATCCGCGCGCTCATGATCGGCGAATTCGCCGGCGCGCTGTTCATCATCGGCTTTGCCGCGCTGTTCGCCTGGCAGGTCGGCGGCTTCGTGCGGCGCAACCAGCCGCAGAGCTACAGCTTCGATCATGTGCCCAAGGCCTTGCTGCCCTAGACAAGGCCTTGCTGCCCTGAATGGCTTTGCTGCCCTTGGTGCAATCGGCCGCAATCAAACGTGACTTCGCGCGCCTGCGCGGGTGTCGCATCGTGCGGCCATGTCAGCCATGGATCGCAGCACGCGTAGGCCTTCGGCGGATGAGATCGCCGAGATCAACCGCGCGCATCTGATCGATACGCCGCTCCGGCCGGCCGACCTCTTGTTCATGTTCGGAACCCGAGAGGATGTCGCGCTACGCGCCGACACCGCCGCGAGACTGTGGCGCGAGGGCCTGTTCCGCTGGTCGATTGTCAGCGGGGGCGTGACGCCAGGCTCGGAGCAATCCGAGTGCACTATCATCAGGGCGGCGATGGCCGCGGCGGGCATTCCGGCGGACCGTATCCTCGAGGAGCATCGTGCGATGAACACCGGCGAGAACGTGATTTTCTCGCTGCCGATCATCGAGGCCGCGCTGGGGTTGGACAATATCCCGAGCGTGATTTGCCTCGGCAATACGTGGACCGCGCGGCGTTATCCGATGACGCTGCACCGGCATTGGCCGGAGGTCGAGAAGATGTTGCTTACCGTCGACAGCTTTGCGACGCCGCGCGCGCTCTGGCACACCGACACGGAATTTCGCCGCCGCATGCTGCACGAATGGGACAAGATCGAGCCGTACAAGGCGAAAGGCTTCATCGCGGAATGGCCGGAAGCCTGAGCAGGCTCGAGATCCTTGCGCTTTAGCTATTCGGTCGAGTCAAAATCCTCTTCCTTGGTGCCGAGCAGCGACACGATCGTGCGCAGGCCGGAATCGAGCTGCTCGAACGAGGGCGGGGCAAGCGCGAGCCGGACCGCATTCGGTGCATGGCCATGGGCGATCGCGAAGGTCGAGGACGGCGTCAGCGCGATGCCGCGCCGGGCTGCTGCGGCGACGAAGGTCTGCGAGCGCCAGTGTGCCGGCAGCGTCAGCCAGAGATGATAGGAGCGGGGATCGGCGGCGAGCTGGTAGCCGGCCAGCAGCCTTGCTGCGGTCTGCTGGCGGCGCGCGGCGTCGATGCGTTTCAGCCGCGTCAGCTCGGCGACGGTGCCGTCGGCCATCAGGCGGTGCCCCGCCGCCAGCGCATGGCCGGAGGCGATCCAGCCGCCGGTCCGCACTGCGCTCATCACGCTTTCGCGCAAGTGCGGCGGCGCGACCAGAATGCCGAGCGCAAGGCCCGGCGCGACCTTCTTGGACAGGCTGTCGAGCACGATGCAGCGGTCGGGTCCGAGTGCCGCAAGCGGCGTGTCGTCGGCCAGGAAGCCGTAGACGGCGTCCTCGATGATGGTGAGGTCGAGCTTTTCGGCGACGCGCATGATATCGGCGCGCCGTGTCGCGTTCATGGTGACGCCGAGCGGATTCTGGATGATGGGCTGGAGATACAGCGCCGACAGATGGGCCTCGCGATGCGCCTTCTGGATGGCGTCGGGACGCGCGCCGAATTCGTCCATCGGAATCGGGACCAGCGTCACGCCGAGCCGCGCCGCGATGCTCTTGACGTAAGGATAGGTCAGCGCCTCGACGCCGCAGCGGCCGCCGGTGGGGACGAGGGCTGCGAGCGCAGCCGCGAGCGATTGCTTGCCGTTGGCGGTGAAGACGATCTGCTCGGCCTGCGGCGCAAAATCCTTGCGCGCGAGATAGGCGGCGGCTGCATTGCGCGCACTTTTGGTGCCGGTACTGGTGGAGACGCGCAATGCGGATTCGAGCGCGTCGACGCGCTCCAGCCCCGCAAGGCTCTTCGCGATCATCGCCCATTGCTGCGGCAGCAGCGGGTAATTGACCTCGAAGTCGATCCGCGCCTCGCGCGGCTCGCTCAACGTCTCGACTTCGCGCCTGACGTCGCCGGAGATGAAGGTGCCGCGTCCGACCTCGCCGACGGCAAGCCCGCGGCGCAAAAGCTCCGTATAAACCCGGCTCGCGGTCGAGACCGCAATGCCACGGTCATAGGCAAAATTGCGCTGCGGCGGCAGCCGGTCGCCGGGCCTTAACGTGCCGTTAGAGATATCGAGAGCAATGGCATCGGCAAGCTTCACGTATTCGAACTTGGACATTATTGCACCGAGAGCAATGTTTCACTTGCTCCGAGTAGTGTACTGGAGCATTTAAGTTCCATCAAGGTCCACGATTGAGCCGAGGAGAGCGAGAGCAATCCGACGGCAGATCAGGTGCAGGCGCTCAAGCGCTTGCGCCAACGGCATCCGCTTCGCCGCGTGGACCATAGGCCGGAGAAGGACAATGACCACGATCTCGCAGACTGCCGGGCGGAGTTTACGCTCATCCTCGACGGGCGGATTCTTCCGCACCCTCGCCAACGGCGCCTATGCGCTGTTCGAGCGCCTGGAGCACCGCTCCGCCGTCAAGACACTGAACGAGCTCGACGACCGCGCGCTGCGCGACATCGGGATCACGCGCAGCCAGATCGAGGACGCGGTCTACGGTCAGGTCAAAGCCGAACTGACGCGGTATTTGTAAGACGCTCTCTCGTGTCCCGGACGCGACGCAGCGCGCAAGCGTTGCGGCGCAGAGCCGGGACCCAAAGGCCAACTGCACTCGCTGACGCATGGGCCCCGGCTCTGCGCACCGCTGAAGTAGCGCTGCGCTGCGTCCGGGGCACGAGACCGTTGCTCATCGATAGACATAGCTGTTCATCCTCGCGGCTTGTTTCGCCCGAGCTTTGCTTCGTCGCCTTGCCCTCTCAAGAAAGAGGGCGCAGGGAAGACCGGGTGCCGGCTGGCACCCGCGGTCCACTGTGCGAAGTTGTCGTAAGAAAATTGCACAGCGGCATACAGGTGAAGCCAAACAACCGGCCTTCCCTGCGCAGCGGTTTTACGGCTTATGCCGTGCTCTCCTCGGGGAGCGGTGCACTATTGCCCCCGTCGCCTTGCGGATGGCTGATGCGCGGACCCGGTCGGGCCGCCACATCACCGCAAGACTTGGCGCACAGACCCCGGGCGCCAGGACCACACGATTTTGCCGTACGCCGATCACACCGGTCGTGTGCGCGAGGTCTTCGCTCACGGTTGCCCGCCCTACGAAGCCGTTCGCGCCGATGTTATCAGCGTCCGCCGCCGTCCGGCCCGCGTTCGTGACGATCGCGATACGCCCCTCTTCCTTGGGCCGGAGTGAGGCGAGATATACGCCGTTTCCGAATTTCGGTAAAGTGGAATATTATCGACGATGGTGTTGACCCACCGCTGACGTGTTTTGCCCGTCAGGCAACGCAAGATCTCGTAGCCGGGGTGATAGGCGCACAATGCTTCAACATCGTCATTGCGAGCGCAGCGAAGCAATCCAGGCTGTCGCCGCGGAAAGATTTTGGATTGCTTCGCTGCGCTCGCAATGACGGAGCACCGCTCAGTGCCTGACCACCAGCACCGAGCATTTCGCGTAACGCACGACATGCCCGGCGTTGGAGCCGAGGAAATAGGTGCGCATCGCCGGCCGGTGCGAGGTCATCACGATCAGCTCGGCCTTCATGTGCACGGCTTCCTCCAGGATCTCGTGGTAGATGCCGCCCTGGCGCACCACGCTGGAGATGTGGGAAGCCTCGATGCCGGATTCGCGCGCGACGATGGCGAGGGCTTCTTCCGAGGCCTGGCGCTGCTGTTCGTCGAAATCGGCCGGCACGTATTCGGCCAGCATCACCGGCGTCATCGGCAGCACGTTGAGCAGGCGCACCACGCCGCTCCAGGTCTGCGACAGCGTGGCCGCGGTCGCGATCGCCGGCTTGGCGAGGTCGGTGTCGGCGAGGTCGATGGGTACGAGGATGGACTTGAACATCTGCGCCTCCAATCTTCCGGTCAGGAAGTCTTGTGACCAGGCTGGATCAATCGGTCGAGACGGCGCCCGCGCGTCTCATTCCGATCGAAGCAGCCTTAAGCTAACGAAGCAGCTTTGGGCTGACGAACTGCACCAGTTTGCCGCGGCGGTAGGCCACATCGCCCCAATCCTTGACGTCAAAATCGAAGATAGCAAGCCCTGCGGTGGGCAGGTTGTCGGCGATCGCCTTGGCGCCGGCCGGATCGCCGCCACCCATCAGCATCAAGGCGACCTCATGCATGCCCGGATTGTGCCCGACCAGCAGCAACTGCTTAGGGTCGGCCGGGACGGTTGCGGTGCGAATCGTCTCCAGGATCTGCGCGGGATCGGCGCCGTAGAGTTCCGGCAGGATTTCGACCTGCGGCGCCGCGACGCGGTCCTTCATCGCCTCCCAGACGATGTCCCAGGTCTGCCGGGCCCGGACGGCATGCGACACCAGCACGGCCTCGGGGAACGGCGGATGGGCGGCGATCCAGTCGCCGAGCTGCGCGGAATCCCGTTGGCCGCGGTCGTCGAGACGGCGATCCCGGTCACGGCCGCTCGGCGCGTCGATCTCGGTCTTGGCGTGACGCAGCAGCAGTAAACGGCGCATGGCATTCTCGAATCGTTACGCGACCAGGATAATCTACAGGCGCTGGTCGAGGACAAGGTGACAAGCGGCCGCTCAGTCCTTTAAAGCGCAATGAGATTGGGACAAATGATCATCGCGCTTCAAATTATTGTCTTGAGCATGATCTTTTCGGAAAACCGCTGCACACTTTTCCGGATCATGCTCTAAGAAAACAACATGAACGAGACTTTCACAAGCGTGTCCCAGGAAGAAGCCGGCTTTCGCGACCGCGCGCGGCTGTCGTTCGAGCTCGATGCGGACATCTGCGTCATCGGGGCCGGGCTTGCCGGGCTCTCCATCGCGCTGGAGGCGGCCCGGCTCGGGGCCAGCGTCGCGGTGCTCGAGGGCCGCCATATCGGCTGGAACGCCTCGGGCAACCAGCTCGGCACCGTGATGCCGGGATTCGCGCTGCCGCTCACCGAGCTGATCGAGCGCATCGGCTTCGAGGACGCGCGGGAATTGTGGACGTTGTCGAAGGAGGGCGCCGAGTTCGTTCGGGCCAACGCCACGGAAGCGAACATGCCGGGGATCGGCCCGAGCGACGGCGTGCTGGAGGTTTCCAACGTCGATGCCGGCGACCGGCTGATCAGCCGGTTGCAGATGCTCGCCGAGGATTTCGACACCGAGGTCGAGGGCTGGCAGGCCGACCGCGTCCGCAAGGTGCTCAAGACCGATCGCTATTTCCACGGCGTGTATTATCCCCGGGCGTTCCAGGTCGACGGCCGCAAATATGTGCACGGCCTCGCGGCGCTGGCGCGGCGGGCCGGAGCGCGCATCTTCGAGGACACGCCGGTCGTCAGCATCGATCATTCCGGCATTCGCAAGCGCATCGTCACGCCCTCGGCGCGGCTGCGCGCCACCCACATCGTGCTCGCCGGCAACATCCATCTCGGTGCGCCGCTGCGGCGCCTGTCGGAAACGCTGCTGCCGGTCTGGCGCTATGCCGGCATCACCGCGCCGCTCGGCGAGCGCGTGCACGAGATCATCGCCTTCAAGGGATCGGTGATGGATTCCGATGGCGTCGACCATTTCCGGATCGTCGATGGCGACCGCCTGATGTGGGAGAGCCCGGAGACCACCTGGGCGGCGCGACCGCAACGCTTTGCGGGCGCCGTCAGGCGGCGGGTCCGGTCCATCTTCCCCCAACTCGGCAATGTCGAAATCACCGAAACATTCGGCGGCGCCACTGGCCAGACCGTGCACGGCATGCCGCAGATCGGCCAGTTGCGCAAAGGCCTGTGGGTGGCGAGCGGGTTCGGCCGCCAGGGCATGAACACCTCGGCCATGGCCGGGCAGATGATCGCGCGCAGCATTCTGTTGGGCGACGAGCGCTGGCGGCTGTTCTCGCCGTTCGAGCTGGTCTGGGCGGGCGGCGCGACCGGCCGCGTCGCGGGCCAGATGGTCGGGATCTGGAGCAGGGCGAGCTCCGCTGCCGCAGGGTCGCTCGCCCGCTACCGTGAACGGGCGCGGGTCAAGGACCGGGAACGCGAGGCGCGCCTCTCCGAAGCCAACCGGGCCGCCGGCACCGGTCCGCGCCGCCCGCCGCCGGGCGTCAGGCCGCGGCTGGCCCAGCCGCCGAAACCCGCGGCCGAGGCGTTGGAACCGGCCTCGCAAGACCAGGGCGTCTCGCAATAAGTTGAGAAGAATTCCGCCCGGAAGTGTAACGTCGGCCGTTAGAGCCCGTATCTCAGAGCGTGGACTTCCTGCGTACGGAGAATGAGATGTTTGACCGCCGCATCCTGTTGACGACTGTCGCCGGCCTGTTCGGCCTTGCGGCCTTCCGCTGGCTCAGAGCATCGCCCGCGGAAGCCGGTGAGAAGGCCGCGCAAAAATTCGAGATCGAGAAGACGGACGCCGAGTGGCGTGCCCAGCTCACGCCGCAGCAATATGAGATCCTGCGCAAGGAGGGCACCGAGCGGCCGGGCTCCAGCCCGTTGCTCAAGGAGCATCGCAAGGGCGTCTTCGCCTGCGCCGGCTGCGACCTGGCGCTGTTTGCGTCCGACACCAAATTCGAGAGCGGCACCGGCTGGCCGAGCTTCTACCAGCCGATCGAGGGCAATGTCGGCAAGACCGAGGACCGCACTTTCGGCATGCTCCGCACCGAGGTGCATTGCCGCCGTTGCGGCGGCCATCTCGGCCACGTCTTCGACGACGGTCCGAAGCCAACCGGATTGCGCTACTGCATCGACGGTTTCGGGATGGTGTTCCACCCCGCTGCTGCATCGGCGACGTGAAGGCTCTTTGATTGACGCGTTTTCTTCACGCGAACCGGGTGCCACTTCGCTCCAAAACGCTATGAGATCCCGGCAATTGTTGCCGGCCCGGCAATTGTGCCCCGGTCATTCGACCGGGGCATTCCTATTTAAGTCATTGATTTCCTGAGAAAACCCGCATTGGCATAGCCCTTGCGACAGTCTCCTCCGACTGCGGCCATGGTCGACCGGCCGCCGAGATCGGATCTGGAGACAAAGTTATGGGTATCTTCGATGCAATGAACACCTCGGTGGGTGGCCTGCAGGCGCAGTCCTACGCGCTGCAGAACATTTCCGGCAACATCGCGAACTCATCCACCACCGGTTACAAGGGCATCGGGACCAGCTTCGTCGATCTCATTCCGGACTCCTCGGTGCCGAGCAAGCAGGTCGCCGGCGGCGTGACGGCCAACGCCAAGGCCACCATCACCACGCAGGGCACGATCTCGGGCTCCACCGTCGCCACCAACATGGCGATCACCGGCGACGGCTTCTTCTCGATCCAGAAGGCAACCGGCATCGTCGACAACGTGCCGGTGTTCAGCGGCGTCACCTATTACACGAGGCGCGGCGACTTCCAGCTCAATGCCAATGGCAATCTGGTCAATGGCGCCGGCTACTATCTGATGGGCGTCACGGTCGACCCGAAGACCGGCAACCCGCAGGGCAACGTGGCGACGGTCCTGAAATTCCAGAACAACTTCATCCCGGCGCAGGCGACCACCTCGATCCAGTACGCGGCGAACCTGCCGACCCAGCCGAACACGGTGGCGAGCACGACGGCGTCGACCGGCACGCTGCTGGCGGCTGGCGGACTCAATCCGTCGGACTTCTCAGCCAACCCGCTGCCCGTGGGCACACCGCCCGCCCCCTATGCCAACGCGACGGCTGCCGGTGCGGCCGCCACGGGTAACATCCGCTCCGCTTACTCGTCGACCACGGGGACGGGCACGGTTGCGCTCCAGAACAACTCGTCCGCGGTGGCCTCGACCACCACCTCCCTTGATAATGCCGTGGGCACGCATCTCGCCTCCAGCATCCTCACAGCGCTCGGCGGCCAGACGCTGACCATCAACGGCAACACGGTTACCTTCAACGGCGGCACCACCGTTGCGACGGTCGGCAGCAACACCACCATCGGTCTCGGCGCGGGCACGACGGCCACGGTGGCCGACATCCTGCAAGCGATCCAGACCGCCGGCGGTGCCGGCGTCACGGCGTCGCTGAGCGCCACCGGCAATATCCAGATATCGAGCGGCATCGGAACCGACGTGGCGGTCAACAGCGGCACGGCAGCCACCGCGCTCGGCATCAGCAGCGTGACGCGTGGCGGCAACGTGCTGTCATCGCCCGCGATCTCGGGCTCCACGGTGCTGAGCGGCGCGGCGTCGGCCGGCGGCGCCCAGGTGCTCTCGTCGGGCTTTGCGGCCGGCGACACCATCACGGTCGACGGTCAGACGCTGACCTTCATGACGTCGGGCGCATCGGGCGCGAACCAGATCAACATCACCGACAACATCACGACCTTGCTCGGCAAGATCGACGCTCTCTCCGGTGCGTCGGGGTCTGCGGTCAGCACCGGCGGCGTGATCACGCTGAACACCGGCACCGTCTCCAACCTGTCGGTAGCCAGCTCCAACAGTGCGGCCTTCGCCGCGCTCGGCTTCACCTCGACCATCACCAAGAACCGCGACGGCGGCGGCACCGCCGGCACGGGCGGCGTGGTCGGCAACGACATCGCGACCTTCACCAAGGAATCGATCAGTGGTGGCGCGGTGACCGCCTACAACGCCGCCGGCACGCCGGTGAACCTGCAATTGCGCTGGGCCAAGTCCGACAGCGCCTCGCTGGGTGCGGGCCATGCCGACACCTGGAACATGTTCTACCAGACCGACCCGAATGCGACCGGCACGACGGTCGGCTGGGTCAACACCGGCCAGGCCTTCACCTTTGCCTCCGACGGCTCGCTGACCTCGCCGAGCGGCTCGGGCATCACCATCAACAACGTCAGCGTCAGCGGGCAGTCGCTCGGCTCCGTCTCCTTCAACATCTCCTCGGGCGGGCTGACGCAATATGCCAGCACCAGCGGCGCGGTGACCATCAACACCATCACCCAGAACGGCTACGCCGCGGGTCAGCTCCGCTCCGTCGCCGTCAACAACAACGGCCTCGTGGTCGGAACCTTCTCCAACGGCCAGAACCTCGCCCTTGCACAGGTAGCGTTGTCGCACTTCAACGGCACCAATTACCTCAAGGCCCTCGACGGCGGCGCTTACGCTGCGACCGAACAGTCGGGGCCGGCGATCGACGGCGCTTCGGGCACCATCAGCGGCTCGTCGCTGGAAGGCTCGAACACCGACATCGCCGACGAATTCACCAAGCTGATCGTGACCCAGCAGGCCTATTCGGCCAACACCAAGGTGATCACGACGGCGAATTCGATGGTGCAGGACCTCTTGAACGTGTTGCGCTGATCTGCGCGTGACGTAACCAAAGGCGGCAAGTCAACATGGGTTTGAGTTCAGCCCTCGCCAGTGCGATGAGCGGTCTGCGTGCCAACCAGGCCGCGCTCTCGATCGTTTCCTCGAACGTCGCCAACTCGCAGACGCCGGGTTACGTCGTCCAGAAGCCGAACCAGATCGAGGTCACCACCGGCGACTTCGGCTCGACGGCGATGACGACCGGCGTCAGCCGCGAGCTCGACACCTATGTGCAGAACCAGCTGCGCACCGAGACCGGCGGCAGCGGCTACGCCGATCAGATGGCCAACATCCTGAAGCAGCTTCAGAATGTCTATGGCACGCCCGGCAACAGCGGCACGCTCGAAACCGCGCTGAACAATTTCACCACGGCGTTGCAGGCGCTGTCGACCAGCGCGGGCTCGTCGTCGGCGCAAACGGTCGCTCTCGGTGCGGCGCAGACGCTGGCGCAGCAGCTCAACCTCACCACCAAGGGCATCCAGTCGCTGCGCTCCAACGTCGAGCAGGATCTCGGCACCTCGGCGCTAGCTGCCAACGCGTCGATGCAGCAGATCGCCGACATCAACACCAGGCTCCAGGGCCTGCCGGCAACCGACCCCTCGGCTGCGACGCTGATGGACCAGCGCGACCAGGCCATCAACAATCTGTCGAAATATGTCGACGTCCGCGTCACCACCGACGGTTCGAACCAGGCCAACATCTACACCACCACCGGCATCCAGCTGGTCGGCGCCGGGCTCGCCTCGCAATTCACCTTTGCGTCTGCCGGCGCGCTGTCGGCGACCTCGCTCTACAACATCGATCCGGCCAAGTCCGGTGTGGGGGCGTTCAACATCAAGCTCCCGAACGGCGCACAGGTCGACGTCGTCGCCAACAACGTGGTTTCTTCCGGCCAGATCGCGGCCGATCTCAAGCTGCGCGACCAGACGCTGGTGCAGGCGCAGAACCAGATCGACCAGCTCGCCGCGACGATGTCGAGTGCGCTGTCGGACAAGACCACGGCCGGCAGCACGGTGTCCGGTCCGCCGGCCGGGTTCGATCTCGACCTCGCCGGCGCAGCGCCGGGCAACAGCGTCAACATCACCTACACGGACACGAGCACCAACACGCAGCGCCAGATCACGCTGGTCAACGTGACCGATCCGGCGGCGCTGCCGCTCCAGAACGCGACCAACGCCAATCCGATGCAGATCGGAGTGAACTTCTCCGGCGGCATGGGCGCGATCGCCTCGGCGCTCAACACCGCGCTTTCCAGCTCGCATCTGTCGTTCGCCGCCGCGCCGTCGCCGGCGACGGCCACCACACTGCGGGTGACCGACGACAACACCGGCCTCGCCAAGGTCAATTCGTCCTCGATCACCAAGACGATCTCGTCGCTGACCTCGGGCAATCCGCAATTGCCGCTGTTCACCGACGGCGGGCAGGCGCTCTACACCGGCGCGATCACCGCATCGGGTTCGCAGATGACCGGACTTGCCGGGCGCATCGCCGTGAACACGCAGCTGACGACCGACCCGACCAGGCTGTCGGTCTACAACACCTCGCCGGTGACGCCCGCGGGCGACACCACGCGCTCCGACTTTCTCTATTCGCAACTCACCTCGGCGGTGTTCTCCTATTCGCCGCAGAGCGGTCTCGGCTCGGCGAGCCAGCCCTTCACCGGCAGTGTTTCGAACTATCTCCAGCAGTTCCTGAGCGTTCAGGGCAATGCCGCGACCCAGGCGACCCAGCTCCAGCAGGGCCAGAGCGTCGTGGTCTCGACGCTGCAGGCCAAGTTCAACTCGACCTCCAGCGTCAATCTGGACTCGGAGATGTCGAACCTGATCCAGCTCCAGAATGCCTACGCCGCCAACGCCCACGTCATGTCGGTGGTGCAGAGTATGATGAACACGTTGCTCCAGGCTCAAGTGTAACTAGTAACAGGGCTCTGAAATATGTCGATCAGCAGCATCAACTACTCCTCGTCGGTTCTCGGCTCGCAGATCCGCAACATCAACACGCAGCTCACCGATCTGTCGACGCAGCTGTCGACCGGCAAGCTGTCGCAGAACTACTCCGGGATGGGGACCAACGAGGGCTTCGCGATCGCCTCGCGCGCGCAGCTGTCCAATATCGCCGCCTATACCGACACGATCACCAACGTCAATGTCAGCATCAACCTCGCCAACACCGCGCTGCAGTCGCTGACCACGATCCGCAACACGGTGCAGACGGGCTCGGCCAACACCGCGCAGGATCTCAACGTCAACGGTCAGACGGTCGCGCAGAACACCGCCGCCGCCCAGTTCGGGTCGATGGTCGGCGTGCTCAACACGCAGGCGGGGAACCGCTATCTGTTCTCCGGAACCGCCGTCAACACGCAGCCGGTCGCGGATGCCGGCGACATCATCAACGGCACCACGACGCAGGCGGGCTTCAAGACCGTCCTGGCCGAGCGCCAGGCCGCCGATCTCGGCACCGGCACGGGGCGGCTGGTGCAGACCTCATTGCCGTCGGGCGCGGTGCAGGTGTCCGAGGACGTTGCCGGATCGCCATTCGGGCTCAAGATCGCGGCGGTCTCCTCGACGCTGACGGGCGCGACGGTCACCGGCCCGAGCGGCTCGCCGGTGTCATTCTCGGTGAATCTCAACGGCACCAATCCGAACAATGGCGACAAGCTCAGCGTGAAGTTCACGCTGCCCGACGGCTCGACCGAGCAGATCGACCTGACTGCGTCCACCGCCACGCCGACGCCAGTCGGCAGCTTTGCAATCGATGCAAGCGTTCCGGTCAACCCGGCCAACACCCAGACCAGTCTCAACACCGCGCTGAACACCGCGATCACGAAGCTCGCCAACACTGCGCTGGTGGCGGCATCCGCGGTGACTGCCGGCGACAACTTCTTCAACACCGCGAGCTCGGCGATCGGCACGTCCGTCAACAACCAGGCGGCGCCGCCGGCGCCTGTGACCGGCGCGACGGCGTTGTCCGGCGCGAGCCCCTCGGACTCGATTTCGCCGGGCTTCGTCGCCGGCGACACCATCACCGTCAACGGCACCACGCTCTCCTTCGTCAGTTCGGGCGCGACCGGCAACCAGCTCAACGTCGGCGACAGCATCCAGACGCTGATGAGCAAGATCGACCAGATCACGGGGACCTCGAAGCCCTCGACGGTCCATGGCGGCTCGATCACGATCAACACCGACGATGCGGCGAACCTGAGCATCACGACCTCGAATACGGGAGCGCTGGGTTCGCTTGGTTTCGCTTCCACGCCCGTGACCGCCACGCAACCGCCGCTGCGCATCGGCTCGTCGCCCGCAAGCTCGGCGACGACGCTGGTCAATGGCTCGGCCACCACCGTGAAATGGTACCAGGGCAATGACGGCCCCGGCTCGCCGCGCTCCACCGCGATGGCGCGGGTCGACGATTCCGTCACGGTGCAGTACGGCGCGCAGGCCAACGAGGACGCGATCCGCAAGGAATTGCAGGCAGTCGCCGTGTTCGGGACGTTCTCGACCTCGCCGGCCGGACAATATTCGGGCGGGCAGGTCGCCGCGCTCAGCCTGCGGGTGACGCAGGCGCTGACCAAGCAGCCCGGCCAGCAGCGCATCGAGGACATCCAGACCGACCTCGCGATGTCCCAGAACACGATGAAGGACGCAAGCTCGCGCCAGACCCAGGCCAAGGCGCAGCTCCAGACCATCATCGACCAGGCGGAATCGGCTTCGCCGGACCAGGTCGCGAGCGAGATCCTGTCGCTCCAGAACGCGCTCCAGGCGTCCTACCAAGTCACCTCGAACCTCTCGCAGCTCTCGCTCGTCAAGTTCCTGTAAGGGGGCGTTAAGGCGCCGTTAACCATGCCTCTTTACCTCTTGGTGAGGATTGGAGCGGGGCGGAGCTGCCGATGTCGGACAAGATGAAACTGGTGGTGGCCACGCCATGTTTTGGCGGGCAGGTGACGAGCATCTATGCAAGCTCGATCTTCGCGCTCCAGCGCGCCGTACACGGCATGGCCAATATCGAGCTCAAGGTGCTGCTGCGGGACGGCGACGCGCTGATCACGCGGGCGCGGGCCAATCTGGCCGCGATGTTCCTGGACGATCCCGACGCGACGCATTTCCTGTTCATCGACGCCGACATCGGCTTCAAGCCGGAGCAGGTGTTCCGGCTGATCGAGTGCGGCGCGGATGTCGTTGCCGGCTGCTATCCGATCAAGCGGGTCAACTGGGACAAGGCGAAGCGCGCGATCGAAGCCGGCCGCACCGACGTGCCGGCCGCATCGCTCGATTACGTGCTCGAGATCGAGGATCCGGATCGCATCGTGGTGGTCAACGGCTTCACTCGCGTGCGCTACGCCGGCACCGGCTTCCTGATGATCCGGCGCCATGTGCTGGAGGCGATGTGCCGCCATCCGGACTACGCCAGCCTGCAATTCTTCCGCGAGCATTCGCACGACACGCTGGTGGCGAGCCAGAACCGGTTTGCCCTGTTCGAATGCATGATCGATCCGGCGACCGGCACCTATCTCTCCGAGGACTTCGCCTTCTGCAAGCGCTGGACCGACATCGGCGGCGAGATCTGGGCGGACATCCAGAGCTCGCTCGATCACGTCGGGCCGTCGGTGTTCCACGGCGACATCACCTCGCAATTCGCACCGGCGCCCGCTGCCGCCGCTGCCGATGCGGCGTGAGGCTTTCGGGATGAGCGCCGGCGCATCCCGTCTGTCAGCTACGCCTCCTCGACCGGCTCGACGATCTCGCAGACGGCAGGCGGAATTGCCGTGCGCAAGGACGGCGCGGTGATGGCGGCCGGCATTGCGATGCGCCCGGACGCCGGTGCAGCGGTGCTGCGCGCGGTCGAGACCAGCCTCGCGCAAGGCCGGCGCGTTTTGTTGCAGATCATGGATTCGTCAAAACTCGGTTGGCGTGCCCCAAGCGAGGCGTGTCTTGATGAGATCGCGCGGCGCTGGCCGCGCAAGGTTCAAATTGTCGTCGACGCCCGTCAGGTGCGGCTCGGCCGCCGGCGGCTGCGCTCCTATCTCGACCGTGGTTACATGGTGCTGACCACCGGCTCGAAATTCTTTGGCGGCCCCGCTTTCAGCGGCGCGCTGCTGGTGCTGAAAGGCCTGCAGGCGCAACGCAATGTGCAACACGTTCTCGATCGCATCGCCCATGTCCTGGTGAAGATCGAGAAGTCCGCGTTCGAGGTGTGAGATGCAACATCCAGTTTCCGCGCCGATCGGCGTGACCGCGCCGAACCATGCCGACCGCATCGGCTTTGCGCAATTGACGCGCCGGGCATTCGAGGGCGGCGACCTGCATCCGTTGCGCGACCGGCTCCTGACGCGGATCGATGAGGGGACGGCGGAGGCGGGCGAAGGCCTGGATCTGTCGCTGATTGCCCAGCTTCTCGGCGAGAAGGAGGCCGGGCTCGTGATCCAGACCGAGGTGCTCTCCTTCCACCAATTGTTTCGTACGCCTTGCGCTGTTCCAAAACCCCGCCTGCGCGTGCTCGCACTCGCCGCCGATATCGACATGGGCGGCAACACGCCGATCGACTTCCTGCTTGAAGACTCCGACATTGAGCTGTTGACGCTCTACGTGGTCAAGGGCATCGGCCTGCCGGAAAATCTGCCCGAGCACGACGTCGCCATCGTGATTGCATCCGATTCCGAAGAATGCCGGGAGGCGCTCGCGCTGATCGAGAAGGCAGCGCCGCGCTGGCCGCGGCCGCTGCTCAATCGCCCCGATCTCATCGGCAATCTCGATCGCGACAAGCTGTATCGGTTGCTGGCGGGCGTGCCCGGCCTCGACATTCCCGCGACCATCCACGCGACGCGCGCGCAATTGTCGGATCTCTCGACAGGGAACGTCGCCTGCGAAGACATCGCGGGCGAACTGCACTTTCCGATGATCGCGCGGCCGCGCGGCTCGCATGCCGGCGTCGGGCTTGCCAAGCTCAATGACGCGGCGGCGCTCGCGGCCTATCTTGCCGAGCGGCAAGAGAACGACTTCTTCCTTGCGCGTTTCGTCGACTATGCGAGTCCCGACGGGCTCTACCGCAAATATCGTCTCGCCATGGTCGACGGCAAACCCTATGCCTGCCACATGGCGATCGCCGATCGCTGGGACATCTGGTATCTCAACGCCTTCATGGCGTTCAGCGAAGAGAAGCGGGCCGAAGAAGCCGTCTTCATGCTCGATTTCGACCATGCTTTCGCCGCGCGCCACAAAGTCGCGCTCGACGAGATGAGCAGGCGCGTCGGCCTCGATTACTTCATCGTCGATTGCGCCGAGAACCAGAACCGCGAGCTGCTGGTCTTCGAAGCCGACAATACTGCCGTCGTGCACAACATGGATCCGCCGGCCGTGTTTCCGTACAAGCCGCCGCAGATGCGCAAGATATTTGCGGCATTCACGACGATGCTGTCGCGGCATGCAAGAGCGGGCGAGGAGAGCGCAGCATGAACGAGATCATCCGCAACACGCAAAGCTCCGTCACGCACACTTCGCTCGATCCACAGGACTGGAGCGAGTTTCGTGCGCTCGCCCATCGCATGCTTGACGAGACGATCGACGGCATCGTCAACGTTCGCGCACGTCCGGTGTGGCAGCCGATCCCCGACGGCGTCCGTGCGGCATTCAAGGCCGACGTGCCGCGCGAGGCAAGCGATCTCGCCGACGTCTATCGCGAATTCGCCGAGCACGTCGCGCCCTACGCGACGGGGAATGTCCATCCGGGTTTCATGGGCTGGGTGCATGGCGGCGGCACCGCGGTCGGCATGGTCGCGGAAATGCTCGCGGCAGGCCTCAACGCCAATCTCGGCGGCCGCGACCACATGCCGATCGAGGTCGAACGCCAGATCGTCGGCTGGATGCGCCGCCTGTTCGCCTTTCCCGACAGCGCGAGCGGCATCTTCGTGACGGGCACGTCGATGGCCAATCTGATGGCGGTGCTGGTGGCACGTACGAGCGCGCTCGGCACGCTGGCGCGGCAGTACGGCATCGGCAACGATGGCGCACTTCTGACCGCCTACACATCGCAGGCCGCGCATGGTTGCGTGGCGAGGGCGATGGACGTCGCCGGGCTCGGCACCGATGCGCTGCGCAAGATCGGCGTCGATGCCGATCATCGTATCGACGTCGCTGCGCTGCGTGCGCAGATCGCGATTGATCGCGATGTCGGCTTCAAGCCGTTCCTGGTCGTCGCATCCGCCGGTACGGTCGACATCGGCGCGGTCGACGATCTCAAGGCGATCGCGGAGCTGTGCCGCGAGGAGGGAATCTGGTTTCACGTCGACGGCGCCTTCGGAGCGCTGGCGATCCTGGCGCCCGAGCTTGCGCCGCTGATCGGCGGCATCGAGCTTGCGGATTCTATCGCGCTCGACTTCCACAAATGGGGGCAGGTGCCTTATGACGCCGGCTTTCTGCTGGTGCGCGACGGCGAGCAGCATCGGCAGGCCTTTGCGCAGCCCGCGGCCTATCTGCGCCGCGAGGCGAGAGGGCTTGCGGCGGGCGCGATCTGGCCCTGTGATCTCGGTCCCGATCTATCGCGTGGCTTCCGTGCGCTGAAGACGTGGTTCACGCTGAAGACGTTCGGCACCGATCGGCTCGGCGCGGTGATCGCGCGAAGCTGTGCGCTGGCGAAATATCTGGAGACGCGCGTTCTCGCCGAGCCGCGGCTGGAATTGCTGGCACCGGTCAATCTCAACATCGTCTGCTTCCGTTACCGCGCCCCCGATGAGGTCAATCGGGAGATCGTCGCCGACATCCAGGAGTCCGGTATCGCGGCGCCCTCAAGCACGACGCTGGGCGGCAAGTTTGCGATCCGCGCCGCGATCGTCAATCACCGCACCGACGAGACGGACATCGACGCGCTGGTCGCAGCGGTGCTGGAATTCGGCGGACGGCGGAGCCGCGATACTGTGATCGAGGTCGAAGCGCCGCCGCTCGCGGCGCAGGAGTATTGATGCAGGCCTGAAACGACAACGGCCCCGGAGGCGATCCGGGGCCGTTGTCGTTTGCGCGGTCTGGTCGTTTGCGCAGCGCTGCCGCGCGAACGGGCTATATCAGGCGGCGGTGCTGACGTCGTCCTGGTCCGCTTCAGCCTTGGGACGCGTGGCCTCGAACTGGCCCCGCAGCTTTTCTTCGTAGGCGATCAACTTGCGGGCGTCCTTCAGTGCGCGATAGAGATCGCCGTTGAGGATGTTGTTGTTGATGCCTTCGATGATCGGCCAGGAGCTCGGCACCGCGGTGACGATGTCGCGCACGAGGTTGAAATAGGTGCCGTGCTGGGTCTGCGGATCCGGCGAGATGTACATGAGCTGGACCGCCAGATAGACGAGCTTGGCGGGCGTGTCGGCGGTCTCCGGCGTGAGGATGTCGCGCTCGCGCAGGATCGGCACGTTGTCGCCGTCGATCAGAAGGCGGGCGCGCTGGTCGGTGTTGGTTATCACGCAGTTACCGACGATGATGCGTTCGTGCGGTCTGAGCTCGACCTTGAGGGCCATGCCTGTTCTCCATCAACGCTTTCGTAACCGAGCGTGTGTTGCGGCGGGTCAGGGCGCAATACTCCATCAAGACTAGTTAACGAGTTGTAAATCCCGGCCCACGCCGCCGAAAAGCTCAATTACATCAACGTCGAATTCGCCCGGCGGCGCAGCGTCGCTCGTGTGCAGATCGGGCGAATCGCGCGCCGACTCAGCAAAAGCGCCGATTCCATTTCATGTTTCGTTAGAGGACTCCGCCCCACGGTCCGCCGGTCGCTGGGTCCATCTCGATCCAAGCAGACGAGTAACAGTAGCGTCGTTTACCAGAAAGGTAACAGAGTCATGTCAGGTATCGTCCTCTCCTCGTCGGTTCGTCAGAACCTGCTCTCCCTCCAGTCCACCGCTGATCTTCTCGCCACCACGCAGAACCGTCTGTCGACCGGCAAGAGCGTCAACTCGGCCCTGGACAATCCCACCAACTTCTTCACGGCCCAGTCGCTCGACAACCGCGCCAGCGACATCAACAATCTGCTCGACGGCATCGCCAACGGCGTGCAGGTGCTGCAGGCTGCCAACACCGGCATCACCTCGCTGCAGAAGCTGATCGACTCGGCGAAGTCGATCGCCAACCAGGCGCTGCAGACCACGGTCGGCTACTCCACCAAGTCCAACGTCTCCGCCTCGATCTCGGGTGCGACGGCGGCCGACCTGCGCGGCACCACGTCCTTCGCCAGCGCGACCGCGAGCAGCAACGTCGTGTATAACGGCACGGCCGGCGGCACCACGGCAGCAGGCGGCACCACGACGCTCGGCGCCACCCTCGGCACCTTCACGGGTACCGCGGGAACGGCCGGCGACGGCACCACGGCCCTGACCGGCGCCATCACCCTGATCGCCACTTCGGGCACGACCGCAACCGGCTTGGTCGGCAACGCCCAGCCCGCCGACGGCGACACGCTGACCGTGAACGGCAAGACCATCACCTTCCGCTCGGGCTCTGCTCCGGCGTCGACTGCGGTGGCCTCCGGTTCTGGCGTCAGCGGTAACCTCGTCACCGACGGCAGCGGCAACTCCACCGTCTATCTCGGCACCGCGGGCACCCCGACTGCGACCGTTAACGATCTCTTGACCGCGGTCGA
>NZ_JBEPQT010000019.1:0-134231 GCF_040547985.1 Bradyrhizobium sp. LB14.3 | reverse complement strand
TCGTCTCCAGGTTGGGTGGTATTGCAACCTCAGTCTGGCCTCAGACTTGGTCGCTATCCACTCCCCATGGAATCTTCGCTGCGCTCGCAATGACGGGGAGAGAGTTTTGTAGTCCCTATAAAAAGCTCTGCGGATCGACGTCGACTTCGAGCTTTTGATTGCCTTTCGGCTTCGGGCACACGGCAAGCCAGTTGCGCAAATAATCCGACAGGTCGAAGCCGCGCGCCGATTTCACCAGGATGCGGAAGCGGTAGCGGCCCTTGATGACCGCGAGCGGGGCTTCCGCCGGGCCCAGCACCACCACGCGTTCGTCGCGCGGCGCGAGCGCCACGAGACGGCGGCCAAATCCTTCGGCGCTCGGTCGGTCGCCGGCGGAAATGATCAGGCTCGCGAGCCGCCCGAACGGCGGATAGAGCGTGCGCTCGCGCAAGTCGATCTCGCTGTCGTAGAAGGCTTCGCGGTCGCAGGCGATCAACGCCTTCATCACGGGATGGTCGGGCTGGTGGGTCTGGAGATAGCCGACGCCGCGGCCCTGCTCGCGCCCGGCGCGGCCGATCACCTGGTTGAGCAATTGCCAGGTGCGTTCCGATGCACGCGGATCGCCATTGGACAGGCCGAGATCCGCATCGACCACGCCGACGAGATTGAGCCGCGGGAAATTGTGGCCCTTGGCGACGAGCTGCGTGCCGATGATGATGTCGACGCGACCCTCCGCGATGTCATTCAGTTCGGAGCGCATCGTCTCGATCGAGGTGATGAGATCGCTCGACAGCACCATGGTGCGCGCTTCCGGGAATAGCGCGGCCGCCTCTTCCTGCAAGCGCTCGACGCCGGGCCCGACCGCGACCAGCGATTCCTCCGCCGAACAATGCGGGCAGGTTTGCGGACGCGGCATCGAGAAGCCGCAATGGTGACAGACGAGCCGCTGGCGAAAGCGGTGATCGACCAGCCAGGCATCGCAGATGGTGCACGCGAAGCGATGACCGCAGGCGCGGCACAGCGTCAGCGGCGCATAGCCGCGGCGATTGAGGAACAGCAGCGCCTGCTCGCGCTTTTCGATCGCGATTTTGATCTCGGAAGCGAGTCGCGGCGAGATGAAGCGGCCGCGCGCCGGCGGCCCGCGGCGCATGTCGATGGCCTCGATATGCGGCATGTGCTGACCGCCGAAGCGCGACGGCAGCGCGATGCGCTGATAGCGGTTCTTGCGCGCATTGACCTCGGATTCGACCGACGGCGTCGCCGAGGCCAGCACGATCGGGACCTTTGCGATATGCGCGCGCACCACCGCCATGTCGCGGGCATGATAATGGACGCCCTCGTCCTGCTTGTAGGCCTGGTCGTGCTCTTCATCGACGACGATGAGGCCGAGATTGCCGTAAGGGAGAAACAGCGCCGAGCGCGCGCCGACCACGACCGGCGCGCTGCCCTCGGAGATCGCCGCCCAATTGCGCGCGCGGGTGCGCGGCGTCAGCTCCGAATGCCATTCCAAGGGACGCACGCCAAAACGCTGCGCGAAGCGATCGAGGAACTGGCCGGTCAGCGCGATCTCCGGCATCAGGATCAGCGACTGTCTTCCGCGGCGGATCGCCTCGGCCACGGCTTCGAAGTAAACCTCGGTCTTGCCCGAGCCGGTGACACCGTCGAGCAGCGCGACGTGGAAGGTGCCGTTGGCCGCGAGCGCGCGCATCGTATCGACAGCAATGCACTGGAGCTGTGTGAAATCCGGCCGGCTGAAATCCGGATCGGGGGCCGGCGGCGGCGGAGGCGGCGGCATCGGCTCGACCGTCAGCGTGCCTTCGTCGACGAGGCCGTCGATCACGCCGGCCGAAACGCCGGCTTCTTTGGCGGCTTCCGATTTGCCGTGCAGCAGCCGGTCCGACAGCACCTCGATCAGGCGCTGCCGCGCCGGCGTTAGCCGCCGCGGGGAATCACCGACCAGGCGCACGCCGGCGCGCACCCGCTCTGGGCCGAGGTTCTCGCCCATTCGCAGGCACATGCGCAGCACCATGCCGCGCGGGCTCAGCGTGTAATTGGCGACCCAATCGACCACGGAACGCAGCTCGGGCTTCAACGGCGGGATGTCGAGCTTGTCGCTGACCTCCTTGAGACGGTTGTGCAGGCGCGGATCCGGATTTGCGTTTTCGGCCCAGACCACCGCGATCACCTCGCGCGGGCCGAGCGGCACGCCGACGAGATCGCCCGCCTTCAGCTCCATCCCACGCGGCACCTTGTAGGAATAGGTCTGGTCGAGCGCGACCGGCACCAGCACGTCGACCATGCGGGTCGCGTTGGCGGGGACGGTCTGGCTGCGCGACGAATGATCCATGGGGGAGAATCGGAACCTGGGGGTCTTGAAGCTAACGCCTGGGGGAGGCCTTAGCGAACAGTAAACGGGTGTGATGCGATATACTGAGTGGAATCATTACGTCCAGAGCGCATGAGCAAAGCGGCCGCCCCACAAATCGAGCTCGCCAGCGCCGATCCCTCGATCGCGCAGGAGATGACGCGCTGGCTGTCCCATCTCGGCGCGGAGCGGCGGCTGTCGCCGAAGACGCTGGAAGCCTATAGCCGCGACTTGCGGCAGTGCCTGGATTTCCTCTGCGCCCATTGGGGCGAGCGCGTCACGCTCAAGCGTTTCGCCGCGCTTGAGGCCACCGACATCCGTGCCTTCATGGCGATGCGCCGCGCCGACGATATTGCCGGCCGCTCGCTGATGCGCGCACTCGCGGGCCTGCGCTCGTTCGGCCGCTTTCTCGAACGCGAAGGCAAGGGCAAGGTCGGCGCACTCTCGGCGATCCGCGCGCCGAAAGTCGCCAAGACCCTGCCAAAACCGCTGCCGATGGCGTCGGCCAAACGTCTTGCGGACGCCGACGAACGCGCCGGCGAGGATCGCGAGACCTGGATTTTGGCGCGCGATGCCGCGGTGATGGCGCTTCTGTATGGATCAGGCCTGCGTATCTCCGAAGCGCTTGGCCTGACGCGCCGCGAGGTGCCGCGTCCCGGCGAGGGCGACGTGCTGATCGTGACCGGCAAGGGCAACAAGACCCGCATGGTGCCGGTGCTCCAGAACGTGCTCGCGCTCGTGCAGGAGTACGTCGCGATGTGCCCGTATCCGCTGCCGGCGGAGGGACCGATCTTCTTGGGCGCACGCGGCGGGCCCTTGAGCCCCCGCATCATCCAGCTCGCGATGGAGCGGCTGCGCGGCGCGCTCGGCCTGCCCGACAGCGCCACGCCGCACGCGCTCCGCCATTCCTTCGCGACGCACCTGTTGTCACGCGGCGGCGATCTGCGCGCAATTCAGGAATTGCTCGGCCATGCCTCGCTCTCGACCACGCAGATCTATACCGGCATCGATTCCGAGCGGTTGCTGGAAGTCTATGCCAGCGCGCATCCGCGGCGGTGAGGCATCAGTCGGCGAGATACTCAATGTCAAAGATGTAGTTCGAGCCGCGGCCGATCTCGGCGCGAACATAGGGCTTGAACTTGAGGCGGTCATAGACCGGCGTCGTCGCCTTCACCGTGTGACCCCCGATATCGGCAAGATGTTCGGCGATTCGCTTGCCGGACCCGCGTAAGCTCTCCACGCGCCCCTCAATCACGAGGCGCGGCTCGGCATAGTCCGAATACAATGTGCTGGCGAATAGCCAGGTCCCGGCAGCACCAAGCACAAGGGCGACCACAAGCTTCCACTTGGAAAGCCGTGGCGAACCCTGGCCGCCGTTCATCAACCTGCGCAGGGCCAATCCAAACATAGTCAGCGAGAACATCACGCCGAACAGATAGGCATCCGTGACGCCCGCGATCGAGCTGCGCCAGTAGAGAAGGCCGAGGACGAAGTAGACGAAGAACGCGCTGATCGCGGCCACGATGACGTAGAGGCGCAGCCGGGGATGGCTGATCGCCGCCAGCAGGACGACGAAAAGGGCCACGATCGGCCAAAGCGCCCAGGCGATGAATTCCGCTGTAGTCATGCGCTGAACGTAAGACGCGTGACAAAAAAATCCCTTAAAGCATCCGCTCAAATGATCGCTTGGCGCTTGCGCCGGAACAACGGTTCGGTCAATCGTGGGGAACCGAGCCAGGAGGGACTTATGAGCGCACATGAAAGCATGGAGCATGCCGAGCATGCCGAGCACGCGTCCGGCTCGAACAAGAAGATCGCCCTCCTGATCGCCGTGCTGGCGCTGTTCCTGGCGATCTCGGAGACGCTCGGCAAGGGCGCCCAGACCGAATCGATCAGCAAGAACGTCGAGGCCGCCAATCTCTGGGCGTTCTTCCAGGCGAAGAGCGTTCGCCGCACCGTGGTGCTGACCGCGTCCGAGCAGGGCAAGCTCACGCTCGGCGCCACCACCGACGACGCCATCAAGGCGACGGTGCAGAAGCAGATCGACGACTGGACCAAGACCGCGGCGCGCTATCGCTCCGAGCCGGAGACCGGCGAAGGCACCGAGCAGCTCGCCGAAAAGGCCAAGCACGCCGAGCACGAGCGCGACGAGGCGACCGCGAAATACCATCACTTCGAACTGGCGTCGGCCGCCTTCCAGATCGGCATCGTGCTGGCCTCGGCCACCATCATCACCGGCATCATCGCGCTCGCCTATGTCGCCGGTGTTTTGACCCTGGCCGGCATCTTCATGACGGCGCTCGGCCTGTGGATGCCCCATCTGCTGCATTTGCATTGATGCGCTGAAGCGACGTACACCGTTGTCATGCTCCGCGAAGGGGCATCCAGTACGCCGCCCACCTTCGCGGGCAATGACACCGAACAAGTGGCGATGATCAGCGCGCTTCGTGCACGCTCTTGCGAAAACGCTGGATCAGGCGGAGCGTGCGGGAGGACCAGCCTTCGCCGTTGCCGGCGATCAGCTCCCTGATGCGGCGCTTGACCGGATCGACCAGCTCGGCGGCCTTGGCGCGCAGCTTCATCACGAGCTGATAGAGCCGCTCGAACCAGCCCATCTCCATCAGCTTGTCGCGCGTCACGTCGAACACGAAAGCGGTGACGCCGACCCCGAGCAGCTTTGCGAACAGGATCGTGACGACCGCGCTGGTCCAGTATTCGTGCGTGAGCAGCCACAGGCCGACCAGCTTGAGCGGAAACAGCGGAACGATCGGGACCGCGAACACGATCAGCGTCATCGCCGGCGACAGCGCGTCGACACGCTCCGACAGCCATTGCTTGAACCGCGCGAGCGGAATGATTGCGACAGCCCGCGCGACGATCGGTTCGAGATGATCCCACAGCCAGGCTTCGATCAGGAAGATGATCGCAAGCAGGACCCAGACCGGTTGAAGCAGGCGGCGCAGCATGTGTTTCCCGCCCGATTCGGAGCTGGGCGCGACCTACATATGGATGGCCCGCTTGCCGACTGCAAGCGCGGCCTCCTTGATGGCCTCCGAGCGGGTCGGGTGCGCGTGACAGGTGCGGGCAAGATCCTCGGCGCTGCCGCCAAACTCCATGAGAACGGCCGCTTCATGGATCATTTCGCCGGCTTCGCGGCCGATAATGTGCACGCCGAGCACGCGATCGGTCTTCGCATCTGCGAGAATCTTCACAAAGCCGTCGGTGGTCTGGTTGACCTTGGAGCGGCCGTTGGCGGTAAAGGGAAACTTTCCGACCGTATAAGCCACGCCCGCCTGCTTCAGCTCCTCCTCGGTCTTGCCGACGCAGGACACTTCCGGCGTGGTATACACGACGCCCGGGATAACATCGTAGTTCACGTGACCGGCCTGCCCGGCGATGATCTCCGCGACCGCGACGCCTTCATCCTCGGCCTTGTGTGCAAGCATCGGGCCCGCCACGACGTCGCCGATGGCATAGACGCCCTTCACGCTGGTGGCGAAATGCGGATCGATCTGCACGCGGCCGCGATTGTCGAGCGCTACGCCCGCTTCCTTCAGCCCCAGCCCGTCCGTGTACGGCGCGCGGCCGATGCAGACCAGAACGACGTCGGCTTCCAGCGTCTCGGCAGCGCCGCCGGCGGCGGGCTCGATCGTCGCCTTCAGCATCTTGCCGGAGGTGTCCACGCCTGTGACCTTGGCGCCGAGCTTGAACGCAAAACCCTGCTTCTCCAGGATGCGCTGGAATTGCTTGGCGATCTCGCCATCCATGCCGGGCAGGATGCGGTCCAGGAATTCGACGACGACCACTTCGGCGCCGAGACGATGCCAGACCGAGCCCAGCTCGAGGCCGATCACGCCGGCGCCGACGATCAGCAGCTTGCCGGGGACCTTGTCCAGCGAGAGCGCGCCGGTCGACGACACGATGCGGGTCTCGTCGATCTCGATGCCCTTCAGACGCGCGATGTCCGAGCCGGTGGCGATCACGATGCTCCTGGTTTCGACGACCTGCGACTTGCCGTCGGCGGAGATCTCGACCTTGCCGGTGCCCAAGATCTTGCCGGTGCCCTTGAGCACGTCGATCTTGTTCTTCTTCATCAGGAACTCGACGCCCTTGACGTTGCCGTCGATGCCCTGCTGCTTGAAATTCATCATCGAGGGCAAATCGAGCTTCGGCGCCGAGACCGACACGCCCATCTTGGCGAAGGAGTGCCCGGCTTCCTCGAACATTTCGGAGGCGTGCAGCAGCGCCTTCGACGGCATGCAGCCGACATTGAGGCAGGTGCCACCGAGCGTGGCGTTCTTTTCGACCACGGCGACTTTCATGCCGAGCTGGCTTGCGCGCACCGCGCAGACATAACCGCCCGGTCCGGTGCCGATGACGACGAGATCGTAGGTAGCCATGAGAGAAAGTCCCGTGAGTTTAGCGTGATGAGGATGTGTCAGCGTCCGCGCGGCGCGTCAGCGTCCGCCGGACACATCGAGAGTGGCTGCGGTGACGTAGGAGGCCTCGTCCGACATCAGCCAGACGATGGCGTTGGCGATTTCGTCGGCGGTACCGACGCGCTTCATCGGCACCATATGGGCCAGACGATGATGCCGATCGGGCTCACCGCCAGAGGCGTGGATTTCGGTATCGATCAGGCCGGGGCGGATGCCCGCGACACGGATGCCTTCGCTCGCGACCTCATAGCCCAGGCCGATGGTGAAGGAATCGATCGCGCCTTTGGAGGCGGCATAATCGACATAAGTATTGGGTGCGCCGAGCTTGGCGGCAACCGATGACAGATTGACGATGACGCCGCCCGTGCCGCCGTGTTTCGTGGACATCCGCTTCACCGCTTCGCGGGCGCAGAGGATGGAGCCGGTGACGTTGACCGCCATGACGCGCTGGATGCGTTCGGCCGACATCTCGTCGACACGCACGCCGCTGGTCCCGACGATGCCGCCATTGTTCACGAGCGCGCCGAGCGTGCCGAACTTGTCCGCCGCCTGGAACAGCGCGAGGATGTCGCTTTCCTCCGCGACGTCGCATTTGACCGCGATCGCCTTGCCGTTGCTGGCCTCGATCACGGCAACCACCTCGTCGGCGGCCTGCTTGTTGCTGGCATAGCCGACCACGACGCGGAAGCCGCGCGCGGCCGCCGCAATCGCGGTCGCGCGGCCGATGCCGCGGCTGCCGCCGGTGATGACAACGACTTTATCCGTCACGCGCGCCTCCATGGTTCGACACGCGCCGCCGCGAAAGGCGACGGCGCTCGCAGAGCATCAGGGATCAGAGATCGAGCACCAGGCGAGCCGGATCTTCCAGGCTCTCCTTGACGCGAACCAGGAAGGTGACGGCTTCCTTGCCGTCGATGACGCGGTGATCGTAGGACAGTGCCAGGTACATCATCGGGCGGACCTCGACCTTGCCGCCGATCGCCATCGGCCGCTCCTGGATCTTGTGCATGCCGAGGATGGCCGACTGCGGCGCATTCAGGATCGGGGTCGACATCAGCGAGCCGTAGATGCCGCCATTGGTGATGGTGAAGGTGCCGCCCTGCATCTCGTCGATCTTGAGCTGGCCGTCGCGGGCGCGGCGGCCGAAATCGGCGATGCCCTTCTCGATGTCGGCGATCGACTTGTTGTCGCAGTCGCGCACCACGGGCACGACGAGGCCCTTGTCGGTGCCGACGGCGACGCCGATGTGGTAGTAGTTCTTGTAGATCAGATCGGTGCCGTCGATCTCGGCATTGACAGCCGGGATGTCCTTCAGCGCCTGCACGACGGCCTTGGTGAAGAAGCCCATGAAGCCGAGCTTCGAGCCGTGCTTCTTCTCGAACGCATCCTTGTAGTGGGCACGCAACGCCATGACGTTGGTCATGTCGACCTCGTTGAAGGTCGTGAGCATCGCCGCGGTGTTCTGCACGTCCTTGAGGCGGCGCGCGATGGTCTGGCGCAGCCGGGTCATCTTGACGCGCTCTTCGCGGGCGGCGTCATCGGCCGGCGACGGCGCGCGGACCTGAACGGCGGCGGCGGGCTGGTTGACCGGGGTCGGCGCAGACGCCGCACGCTCGATCGCGGCGAGCATGTCGCCCTTGGTGACGCGGCCGTCCTTGCCGGAGCCCGGAACGGTCGAGGCGTCGATGCCGGTCTCAGCCGAGAGTTTGCGCACGGACGGGGCGAGCGGGGCGTCGGCCGGCGGCGCCTTTGACGCCGCAGCGGGAGCAGCCGCGGCGGTGGCGGCAGGAGCGGCAGCCGCGGGCTTTGCGGGCGCAGCGGCAGCCAGTTTGGCAGCGCCAGCGGCACCCTCGGTGATCTGGCCGAGCAGCGCACCGACCGCAACGGTCGCGCCATCGGCGGCGACGATCTCGCTCAGCGTGCCGGCGGAGGGCGCCGGGACTTCGATGGTGACCTTGTCAGTCTCGAGCTCCACCAAGGGCTCGTCGACGGCGACGGGATCGCCCGCCTTCTTGAACCAGCGGCCGATGGTGGCCTCAGTGACGGATTCGCCGAGGGTCGGCACACGAATTTCAGTCATGGTCTTTTCCTTAAGGAGATCGCCAATGCAGACATAAGTGCAGATGTCATCGCCCGCGGATGCGGGCGATCCAGTACGCCGTGACAGTCGTGATAAAGACGGGCGGCGCGGAATACTGGATGCCCCGCCTTCGCGGGGCATGACGAGGTGTAAAGACTTTTCAGCTCAATGCTTCGTCCAGGAACGCCTTCAACTGGGCCTGATGCTTGGACATCAAGCCAGTGGCGGTCGCGGCGGAAGCGGCGCGGCCGACATAACGCGGACGCCGGCTCACACCGTTCACCTGGTTCAGCACCCATTCCAGATAGGGCTCGATGAAGTGCCAGGCACCCATGTTGCGCGGCTCTTCCTGGCACCACACCATTTCGGCCTTCTTGAAGCGGGACAGCTCGGCCACCAGCGCCTTCAGCGGCACCGGATAGAGCTGCTCGACGCGCATCAGGTAGATGTCGTCGATGCCGCGCTTCTCGCGCTCCTCGTAGAGATCGTAATAGACCTTGCCGGTGCAGAGCACGATGCGGCGGATCTTGTCGTCCGGAACGAGCTTGGTCGCCTCGCTCGGCTGCATCTGGGCGTCATCGTAGAGGATGCGGTGGAAGGTCGTTCCCTTCGCGAGTTCCTCGAGACGCGACACAGCCCGCTTGTGACGCAGCAGCGACTTCGGCGTCATCACGATCAGCGGCTTGCGGATCTCGCGATGAAGCTGCCGGCGCAGCACGTGGAAATAGTTCGCCGGCGTGGTCGGGTAGACCACCTGCATGTTGTCTTCGGCGCACATCTGCAGGAAACGCTCGAGCCGCGCCGAGGAATGCTCCGGTCCCTGGCCCTCATAGCCGTGCGGCAAGAGGCAGACGAGGCCGGACATGCGCAGCCATTTGCGCTCGCCCGAGGAGATGAACTGGTCGAACACGACCTGCGCGCCGTTGGCGAAGTCGCCGAACTGGGCTTCCCACAGCGTCAGCGTGTTCGGCTCGGCGAGCGAGTAGCCGTACTCGAAGCCGAGCACCGCTTCTTCCGACAGCAGCGAGTTGATGACCTCGTAATGACCCTGCTCGTGGCCGAGATGGTTGTACGGCGTGTAGCGGCTCTCGTCCTCCTGGTCGATCAGGACGGAGTGGCGCTGCGAGAAGGTGCCGCGCTCGGAATCCTGGCCCGACAGGCGGACATGGTGGTTCTCGTTGAGCAGGGTGCAGAACGCCAATGCCTCGCCTGTCGCCCAGTCGATGCCGGCGCCGGTGTCGATCGCCTTGGCGCGGTTATCGAGGAAGCGCTGGATGGTGCGGTGGACGCGGAAACCGTCCGGCACCTTGGTGATCTTGCGGCCGATATCCTTCAGTTCGGCGGTGTCGACGCCAGTGACGCCGCGCCGCGCATCTTCTTCCTGATCGGCGATCTTGAAACCGGCCCATTTGCCGTCGAGCCAGTCGGCCTTGTTGGGCTTGTAGCCGGAGCCGGCTTCGAGCTCGGCATCGAGCCGCGCGCGCCAGTCCGCCTTGGCCTTCTCGACCTCGCCCTCAGTCAGCACGCCTTCGCTGATCAGGCGACGGGCATAGAGTTCGAGCGTCGACGGATGGGCCGCGATCTTCTTGTACATCACCGGCTGGGTGAAAGCCGGCTCGTCGCCCTCGTTATGGCCATGCCTGCGGTAGCAGAACATGTCGATGACGACGGGCTTGTGGAACTTCTGCCGGAACTCGGTCGCGACCTTGGCCGCGAACACCACGGCCTCCGGATCGTCGCCGTTGACGTGGAAGATCGGCGCGTCGATCATCTTCGCAACATCCGACGGATACGGCGAAGACCGGGAATAACGCGGATAGGTGGTGAAGCCGATCTGGTTGTTGACGATGAAGTGCACGGAGCCGCCGGTGCGGTAGCCCTTCAGGTCCGACAGGCCGAAGCATTCCGCGACCACACCCTGGCCGGCAAACGCTGCGTCGCCGTGCATCAGGAGCGGCATCACCGAGATGCGCTGGTCCGGCGGATCGCCGTGCTGATCCTGCTTGGCGCGGACTTTTCCGAGCACGACGGGATCGACGATCTCGAGATGCGAGGGGTTGGCAGTCAGCGACAGATGGATGCGGTTGCCGTCGAACTCGCGATCCGAGGATGCGCCGAGGTGATATTTGACGTCGCCCGAGCCTTCGACCGCGTCAGGGTTGGCCGAGCCGCCCTTGAACTCGTGGAACAGCGCGCGATGCGGCTTGCCCATCACCTGGGTCAGCACATTGAGGCGGCCGCGATGCGGCATGCCCAGCACGACCTCCTTGACGCCGAGATTGCCGCCGCGCTTGATGATCTGCTCGAGCGCGGGGATCAGCGATTCAGCACCGTCCAGGCCGAAGCGCTTGGTGCCGGTGAATTTGGTGTCGCAGAATTTCTCGAAACCTTCGGCTTCGACCAGCTTCATCAGGATGGCGCGACGGCCTTCGCGCGTGAAGGAGATTTCCTTGTCCGGCCCCTCGATCCGCTCCTGGATCCACGCCTTCTGCGCCGCGTTGGTGATGTGCATGAACTCGACGCCGAGCGTCTGGCAGTAGGTGCGCTCGCAGATCGCGGTGATTTCGCGCAAGTTGGCGTATTCGAGACCGAGCACATGGTCGAGGAAGATCTTGCGGTCGAAATCGGCTTCGCTGAAGCCGTAGGTCCGCGGATCGAGTTCTTCGCGATTGCGCTGGGCCTCGATGCCGAGCGGATCGAGCTTGGCGTGGAAATGACCACGCATGCGGTAGGACCGGATCAGCATCAAGGCGCGGACCGAGTCGCGCGTAGCCTGGAGCAGGTCGGCGGAGGAGAGGCCGCCGACCTTGCCGCCGCCCTTGTCGCCGCCCCTGGCCTGCGCCTTGGCGGCGATCTTGGGACCGACCGTCTTCTCGACTTCCGCCCAATTGCCGTCCAGGGCGGAGGTCAGATCGTCCTGCGGGGTCAGCGGCCAGTTGGCGCGCTCCCAGGACGGGCCTTCGGCGTTCTTGCTGATGTCAGCCGGCTGGTCGTTGAGGCTCTTGAAGAAGTCCTGCCACTCGGCATCCACCGAGGACGGATCCTTCTCGTAGCGGGCGTAGATTTCATCGATGTAAGTGGCGTTGGTGCCCTGCAAAAAGGAGGAGAGGGCAAAGGCTGCGTTCGCGTCTTGGCGAGACATACTTGAGTTCCTGGCGATTTCGGTTCGCGCATAACAAACGGCGCTGGCGCTGGGCTCCCCGGCAGAGGACCAGCGCGACAGGCACCATTTACCCTATTTGCTGCGAAACTTCGCCCGGAAAAGTGCGAAGGAGTGAATTAGCCCTTCAATTTTTCGGCAAGCGTGTGCCCAAGGCGGGCGGGAGACGGAGACACTGTAATTCCTGCCGATTTCATCGCGTCGGTCTTGGAACCCGCGTCGCCCTTGCCGCCCGAAATGATCGCGCCGGCATGGCCCATGCGGCGGCCGGGAGGGGCCGTGACACCGGCAATGAAACCGACCATCGGCTTCTTGCGGCCGCGCTTGGCTTCGTCCTTGAGGAACTGGGCGGCGTCTTCCTCGGCGGAACCGCCGATCTCGCCGATCATGATGATCGACTCGGTCTTGGGGTCGCCCAGCAGCATTTCCAGCACGTCGATGAACTCGGTTCCCTTGACCGGGTCGCCGCCGATGCCGACCGCGGTGGTCTGGCCGAGGCCTTCCTGGCTGGTCTGGAACACGGCTTCGTAGGTCAGGGTGCCGGAGCGGGAGACGATGCCGACGCTGCCGGTCTTGAAGATGTTGGCCGGCATGATGCCGATCTTGCACTCGCCGGCGGTCATGACGCCCGGGCAGTTCGGCCCGATCAGACGCGACTTGGAACCGGCCAGCGAACGCTTCACGCGCACCATGTCGATGACAGGAATGCCCTCGGTGATGCAGACGATCAGCGGGACCTCGGCATCGATGGCTTCGCAGATCGCATCGGCCGCGCCCGGCGGCGGCACGTAGATCACGGACGCGTCGGCGCCGGTCTTCTCACGCGCCTCGCGCACGGTGTCGAACACCGGCAGGCCCAAATGCGTCGCGCCGCCTTTGCCCGGCGAAGTGCCGCCGACCATCTTGGTGCCGTAGGCAATCGCGGCCTCCGAGTGGAAGGTGCCGTTCTTGCCGGTAAAGCCCTGGCAGATGACCTTGGTGTTCTTGTCGATCAGGATGGACATGAGGTCTGCTTTCGCGAAACTAACGTGTGAGAGGTCAGTGGATGCGGCGGTAGACGCCGGTGAGGACGTCGGCCCAGCCTTCCGCGTCCGGCGAGAACTGGATCTTCAACGAATAGGAATCGTCGTCGATGATTTCGTAGACGTGGCGCGCATTGCCGCGGAGCGAGCCGCGCACCAGCGTCAGGGTCTTCCCGACCCAGCCGCCGGAGGCGGGCGAGGGCGGCGTGTAGCCGAGCGAGTCGTACCAGAACAATTTGTAGGTCCGGTCCTCGCTGTCGAAGGTGAAGATGCCGTGGGTGGCGAAGACCTGCTTGCCGTCGCGCATCTGAACCGAGTCCTGGATCAGGTAAAACCCGTTGAGATCCATATGTGCCACGACGTGCGAGGTGGCCGGCCCGCCTTCCGTCCAGCGCGACGGAAAGACCACCTCTTCGCCATTCCATTCGCCGGCGAACGCGGCAAGACGCGCGTGCTCCGGCAGCGGTGATGATGCGGCGAGATGGTCCTGGGTCATGGCCTTAGCCTCCCTTGACGGCCTTCACGATCTTCTGCGCGGCGTCGTCGAGATTGTCGGCCGGCACCACGTTCAGGCCGGATTCACGGATGATCTTCTTGCCCAGTTCGACATTGGTGCCTTCAAGGCGAACCACCAGCGGCACGCTGAGGCCGACTTCACGCACCGCAGCCGTGACGCCTTCGGCGATCACGTCGCACTTCATGATACCACCGAAGATGTTGACCAGGATGCCCTTCACGTTGGGATCGGCGGTGATGATCTTGAAGGCGGCCGCGACCTTTTCCTTGCTGGCGCTGCCGCCGACGTCGAGGAAGTTCGCCGGCGCCATGCCGTAGAGCTTGATGATGTCCATCGTCGCCATGGCGAGACCGGCGCCGTTGACCATGCAGCCGATGTTGCCGTCGAGCGTGACGTAGTTGAGATCGTACTTCGACGCCTCGATTTCCTTGGCGTCTTCCTCGGTCTCGTCGCGCAGCGCCAGCACCTCGGGGTGACGGAACAGCGCGTTGTCGTCGAACGACACTTTTGCGTCGAGCACGCGGAGCTGGCCCTGCTTGGTTACGACCAGCGGGTTGATCTCCAGCATCGACATGTCCTTGGCCACGAAGGCCGCGTAGAGCTGCGCGGTGAGCTTCTCTGCCTGCTTGGCGAGATCGCCGGAAAGCTTCAGCGCGTTGGCGACGGTGCGGCCGTGATGGCCCATGATGCCGGTCGCGGGATCGATCGAGAAAGTCACGATCTTCTCGGGGCTGTTGTGCGCGACGTCCTCGATGTTGACGCCGCCCTCGGTCGATACCACGAACGAGACGCGAGAGGTCTCGCGGTCGACCAGGATCGAAAGATAGAATTCCTTGTCGATGTCGGAGCCGTCCTCGATGTAGAGGCGGTTGACCTGCTTGCCGGCGGCGCCGGTCTGGATCGTCACGAGCGTGGCGCCGAGCATCTGCTTGGCGAACTCGGAGACCTCCGCGGCCGACTTGGCGATGCGGACGCCGCCCTTGTCGCCGGCGGATGCTTCCTTGAACTTGCCCTTGCCGCGGCCGCCGGCGTGGATCTGGCTCTTGACCACCCAGACCGGGCCCGGGAGGGCCTTGGCCGCTGCGTCTGCGTCTGCCGCCTTCAGGACCGCAACGCCCTTGGAGATCGCCACGCCGAACTCATTCAGCAGCGCTTTGGCCTGATATTCATGGATATTCATATGGTCGCTCCCTGAACCCGCGGGCGGTGACCGCAGGGGCCCACCTCAGTCTTGTGGCTGGCATACCATATACCACAGGAACTGCAACTCGGATTCTTTGACATCGATCTCTGGACTTGCGGACCCGGAACCCGCCCGACGCGGCCCCCGGAAATGAAACCGCCGAAGACCGGTTTCGGTCTTCGGCGGGGACGTTTTGACCTTAGCGGCCGAGAAGATCGGGTGCGATCTTCTTGCAGGCGTCGACCAGGCCTTGAACCGCGCCGACCGACTTGTCGAAGGCCTCGCGGTCCTTGCCGACGAGTTCGATCTCGACGACGCGCTCGACACCCTTGGAGCCGATCACGACGGGCACGCCGACATACATGTCCTTCACGCCGTATTCGCCGTTCAGGTAGGCGGCTGAGGCCAGCACGCGCTTCTTGTCGCGCAGATAGCTCTCGGCCATCGCGATCGCGGAGGCCGCGGGCGCGTAGAAGGCCGAGCCGGTCTTGAGCAGATTGACGATCTCGGCGCCGCCGTTGCGGGTGCGGTCGACGATCTCGTCGAGGCGCGCCTGCGAGGTCCAGCCCATCTTGATGAGGTCGGGCAGCGGGATGCCGGCGACGGTGGAGTACTTCACCAGCGGCACCATGGTGTCGCCATGGCCGCCCAGCACGAAGGCGGTGACGTCTTCGACCGAGACGTTGAATTCGTCGGCCAGGAAGTAGCGGAAGCGCGACGAATCCAGCACGCCGGCCATGCCGACGACCTTCTTGTGCGGCAGGCCGGAAGCCTTCTGCAGCGCCCAGACCATCGCGTCGAGCGGGTTGGTGATGCAGATGACGAAAGCGTCGGGGGCGTACTTCTTGATGCCGGCGCCGACCTGCTCCATGACCTTGAGGTTGATGGAGAGGAGGTCGTCGCGGCTCATGCCGGGCTTGCGCGGCACGCCGGCGGTGACGATGCAGACTTTTGCGTTGTCGAGCGCCTCGTAGGAGTTCGCGCCGGTGAAATGCGCGTCAAAGCCGTCGACCGGCGAGGACTGCGCGATGTCGAGCGCCTTGCCCTGCGGCACGCCCTCGGCGATGTCGAACATCACCACATCGCCCAGCTCTTTCAAGCCGATGAGATGAGCCAACGTTCCGCCGATCTGACCGGAGCCAATCAAAGCAATCTTGTCGCGCGCCATGTGAACCTGTCCTTTAGACACGTCAGGAGGGGAAAACTGAGACGGGTGGTTATCCCTTTAGCCTCCCCCGTTCAAGTCGCCGGTTGCCCAATTGTCGGGCTGGCCGCGTATTGGAGCGCATCCCTGTCATTCCAGAGCGCATCCAACCAGCTTGCACGAAACATGGTCCAATGGCGGGCTCCGTCGCGGCCCCCCGGGAATGACACCGCTGGCAAATAGGACTTAAGTCTCCACCAAGCCCTTGGTCGAGCCGCTGGCGGTGGAATCCTTGCGGCCGTGGGGCAGCGCCAGATAGGATTCCGAGCTCATTTCAATCAGGCGCGACGACGTCCGCTTGAACTCGTTGGCCTCGTTGCCCTCGTGGGCGAGGTACAGCGAGATCGGGTTCGCATCGGCGGAAGCCATTAGCTTCACGGCATTGTCATAGAGTGTGTCGATCAGCGTGATGAAGCGCTTGGCGGCGTTGCGCTGGGAGAGGTCCATCACTGGAATATGGTCGACCAGGATAGTGTGATAGTCGTGCGCCAGCCTGAGATAGTCGGACGCGCCGAGCGGCTTCTCGCAGAGATCGGCGAACGAAAACCGCGCCACGCCGGGGGCCGAGCACGGCACGTGCAGGATGCGCCCCTTGATCGAAATATCGCGCGGCTTGCATTTGGCGCTGCCGGACATCTTCGACCAGGCGCGGTCGAGCGCGGTGTCCGCCTCAGTGTCTGCCGGCGTCAGCCACATCGGCACGCCCTGAAGTTTTTCCAGCCGGAAGTCGGTGCGCGCGTCGAGCCGCAGCACGTCCATGTGGTCGGTAATCTGCTTGATGAACGGCAGGAACAGCGAACGGTTCAGACCGCCCTTGTAGAGATCGTCGGGCGCGACGTTGGAGGTCGCGACCACCACGGTGCCGAGTTCCAGCAGCTTTGCGAACAGACGGCCGAGGATCATCGCGTCGGCGATGTCGGTGACGTGGAATTCGTCGAAGCAGAGCAGCCAGCTCTCCTCGAAGATGGCGTTCGCGGTCAGCGTGATGACGTCGCCGTCGGCGATCTCGCCGCGCGCGATGCCCTGGCGATAGTCGTAGATGCGCTCGTGCACATCGGCCATGAACTCGTGGAAATGCGCGCGCCGCTTGTGCTCGACGGTGCTGTGCTGAAAGAACAGATCCATCAGCATGGTCTTGCCGCGGCCGACCTCGCCATGGACGTAGAGCCCGTGCGGCGCCTCGTCCTTGTCGCTGCTGAACAGGCGGCTGAGCAAGCCCTGCTTGCGCGGCGGCTTGTAATCGGCGAGCCGCTGGTCGAGCGCCGTATAGGCTTCGGCGATTTCGGCCTGCGCAGCGTCGGGCTCGATCGCGCCGCACGCGATCTGAGCCTGATACGCCTCGCGGAATGGGGAACTGGGGGTCGAGAGCATGGCTCTTTACCGCCAGAGACTGGCGGAAATTGCAACTGTGTATTGGCGCAAGGGGCGCATGCGCTTACCCTGGTCCACGTGGGTGCGGGCGGATGATTGAAATATCAGAGAGTTAAGCGGCTACTTTGAGGTTCCTGACATGGCTCTTAGTATTGAGGACCCCGAGACCGAGCATCTCGCGTGGAGGCTGGCGCAACTCACCGGCGAGACCGTTGTGGTCGCGACGAAGCGAGCTATCGAGGAGCGGCTTAGCCGGATCGACAATCAGCACCGCAAGACTGCTCTCTTGGACGATATGGCTGCGAGCCGCCGACGCTGGAGCGAGCTGCCTGTGGTAGCCGACCAGACGGCAGACGAAATTGTTGTCTATGACAAACACGGGTTGCCATTCTGACCGCGATAGACGCCACGCGCCATATGGCTCGCGAGCCAAGCTCACTCACACAACTCGTAAGCGTCCTCGACCACATAGGGACCGCCGCCGGTGGAGGCGCGCGAGGAGAACAGCACGAAACGTTCGGCCGTGAACGCCTTGCTGGGAAAATAGCCGCGCAGCGAGAGATAGTCGGCGACATCTCGGTCGGTGGCGTCGTGCAGACGGGCCAGCGTGACATGCGGGATGAACTTGCGGCCTTCAGGGTCGAGGCCGATCCGCTGCATCATGCGCTCGAGCTCGGCCTGCAATTCCATCAGCGGCTTGCTCGGCACGATGGTTGCGACCACCGCGCGCGGCTTGCGTCCGCCGAAACTCTGCAAACCCTGCACCTTCACCTCGAACGGCTTGCGGTCGACGCGAAACAGCATCGAGGCGATTTCGTTGGCGGACATGCCGTCGATATTGCCGATGAAACGCAGGGTGACGTGGTAATTCTCGGGATCGATCCAGCGGGCGCCGGGAAGCCCGCCCCGCAAATTGGAAAGCGACTGGCCAATCTCGGCCGGAATTTCCAGACCGGTGAACAAACGCGGCATCGTTTCGCACTCCCGATGCTTGGGCATGATCCCTTCGGAAAGACCATATCCAAATTTTAGAGCCGGCGACGAATCACCGGTACCCCAATTCCTATCGCAGTTGTGTGACCCTGCGAAGCATCGCGCGCCTTACCCCGGTAAAACCTTGGGAATTACGGTCGGCGCTGCCTGCTTTTCAACGCCGTTGCTCAGCTATCGTGCCAAGGAATGCCTCAACCGTGGGCAAGATATTCTTGACGATGATGTCGACGCCCGCCGCGGTCGGATGAATGCCGTCGGCCTGGTTGAGTTTGGCGTCGGCCGCGACACCCTCAAGAAAAAACGGATAGAGCGGCACGTCGAATTTTCTCGCCAGATCCGGATAAATCGAATTGAAGCGTGCCGCATAATCGGGGCCGTAATTCGGCGGCGCCAGCATGCCGCACAGCATCACCGCGATCTTGCGCGCCTTGAGGCGCTGGACGATCTCGGTGAGCGCGGTGCGCGTCAAGTCGGGATCGATGCCGCGCAACGCGTCATTGGCGCCGAGCTCGATGATGACACCATCGGTTCCGTCAGGGACCGACCAGTCGAGCCGGTCACGGCCACCCGACGAGGTGTCCCCGGACACCCCCGCGTTGGTCATGTCGATGTCTATGCCTTTGGCCTGCAAGGCTTTTTGAACCTTTGTGGGGAATGCTTCCTGGGCCGGGAGGCCAAGACCGGCGCTTAAGGAATCGCCCAGAACGACAAGCTTGACCGGTTTTGTCGCTTCCGCCCAGGCCGGATCTGCGACCGTCATCAAAGCGAACATTAACACGGCTATGTGCATGAACAATCCGTAACGCCTCTCGACCGCGCGTACGGAGTTGCCATATGACCGGACCATGGACACTCGCATCTCTTCCTCTTCGCTCGCCGACAGCTCGGCAGACACCATCGCCATCTCCAACGTCAATCTGTCATTGGGTACGGGCGCGGCACGCGTTCACATTCTCAAGGATATCAGCTTGCGCGTCGGCCGTAGCGAGACGATCGGCCTGATCGGCCCGTCAGGCTCGGGCAAATCCACGCTGCTGATGGTGATGGCTGGGCTGGAGCGTCCTGATAGCGGAGAGGTGGTGGTCAGCGGCACGCCTTTCAATGGCCTCGACGAGGACGCGCTGGCCCGCTTCCGCGGCCGCCAGGTCGGCATCGTCTTCCAGTCCTTCCATTTGATCCCGACGATGACGGCGCTGGAGAACGTCGCCGTGCCGCTCGAGCTCGCCGGCAATCCCGACGCCGCCAAGCGCGCGGCGCAGGAGCTGCAATCGGTCGGGCTCGGCGATCGCCTGCATCATTACCCGACACAACTCTCCGGCGGCGAGCAGCAGCGCGTTGCGCTGGCGCGCGCGCTGGCGCCCGATCCCGCGATCCTCGTTGCCGACGAGCCGACCGGCAATCTCGACGAAGCCACCGGCAAGCAGATCGTCGATCTCCTGTTCAGCAAGCATGCCGAGCGCGGCATGACCCTGGTGCTGGTCACGCACGATTCCTCACTCGCGCATCGCTGCGATCGCGTGATCCGCCTGCGTTCGGGGCGCATCGACACGCAGTCTGCGCCCGCATGAGCGCAGCAGTCGAACCGTTCGCGAAGCCTAACGGCGTCGCGCTGTCGCTGCGCTACGCGCTGCGCGAATTGCGCGGCGGCCTGCGCGGCTTTTACGTATTCATTTCCTGCATCGCGCTCGGCGTGATGGCCATCGCCGGCGTCGGCTCGGTCTCGGCGAGCCTGAGCGACGGCCTCGCTCGCGAGGGCCGCACGCTGCTCGGCGGCGACGTGTCGTTCGTCTTGTTTCAGCGCGAAGCGAAGCCGGAGGAAGTCGCCTTCCTGCGTTCGCGCGGTACCGTCTCGAGCGCCGCCACACTGCGCGGCATGGCGCGGTCGGCGGAGGGCCAGCTCGCACTGGTCGAGATGAAGGCGGTCGACGACACCTATCCGATGCTCGGACAGCTGACGCTGGCGCCGCCGCTGCCGATGTCCGACCTGCTCGCGGAGCGCGACGGCGCGTTCGGCGCCGCCGCCGATCCGACGCTGCTGGCGCGGCTCTCGCTCAAGACCGGTGATCGCGTCACCGTCGGCTCAGCAACGTTCCAGATCCGCAGCACGGTCGAGGCCGAGCCTGACAAGCTCGCCGGCGGCATCGGCTTCGGCCCGCGCTTCCTGATCAGCGAGGCAGGCCTGCGCGCGACAGGCCTGATCCAGCCCGGCAGCCTGGTGCGCTGGGTCTATCGGGTGAAGCTGCCGGAGATCGCCAACAGCGAGCGCGACACCGCAACCTTCATCGCGGATGCGCGCAACGCCGCGCCGCAGGCCGGCTGGGAGGTCCGCAGCCGTTCCAATGCCTCGCCGCAGCTCGAACGCAATATCAGCCGCTTCACGCAGTTTTTGACGCTGGTCGGCCTCGCTGCGTTGCTGGTCGGCGGTGTCGGCGTCGCCAATGCCGTCAAGAGCCATATCGACCACAAGCTTGAGGTGATCGCGGCCTTGAAGGCCGTCGGCGCCACCGGGCGCGACGTGTTCGGCATCTATCTCGCGCAGGTTCTCCTGCTCGCAGCGATCGGCTCGTTGATCGGCCTTGCGCTCGGCGCCGCCATGCCCTTTGCGATCGTCGGCCTGTTCGGCAAGCTGCTGCCGCTGCCGGTGGTGCCGGCGGTGCATGCCGACGAACTCGCGCTGTCGTTCGTCTACGGGCTGCTCACTGCGCTTGCCTTCGGCCTGTGGCCACTCGGGCGCGTGCACGACGTGCCGGTGGCCGCGCTGTTCCGCGACACCATCAGCAACGAATGGCACCGGCCACGCTGGAGCTACCTCGTTTTCATGGCCATCGTGGTCGCGCTGCTCGTCGCGGTCGTGATTGGCCTGTCGTTCGACAAGCGCATCGCCGCGGTGTTCGTGGCCTCCTCCGTCGTCGTGTTCGCGCTGCTGCGCGGCATTGCCGTGCTGCTGATGGCGATCGCGCGGCGGCTGCCGCGCACGCGGTTGCCGATGCTGCGCCTCGCGATCGCCAACATCCACCGGCCGGGCGCGCTGACGCCCTCGGTCGTGCTGTCATTGGGCCTCGGGCTCGCGGTGCTCGTCACCATCACCCAGATCGACGGCAATCTGCGCCGGCAGTTCCTGGCGGCATTGCCCGAGCACGCACCGTCGTTCTTCTTCATCGACATCCCGAGCACGCAGGCCGAGCAGTTCGACGGTTATCTGCGCCAGATCGCGCCTGGCGCGAAGGTCGAGGACGTGCCGATGCTGCGCGGGCGCATCGTCGGAGCCCGCGGCGTCCGCGCCGAGGAGCTCAAACCCGCCACCGATTCCGAGTGGGTGCTGCAGAGCGACCGTGGCCTGACCTATACCGCCGATCTGCCGAAAGGCTCCAAGGTGGTCGAGGGCGAGTGGTGGAGCCCCGATTATACCGGCCCACCGCTCGTTTCGATGGAGAAGAAGATCGCGGACGGGCTCGGCCTCAAGCTCGGCGACGAGGTCGTGGTCAATATCCTCGGCCGCGACATCCCCGCGAAGATCAGCAATCTGCGCAGCATCGACTGGCAGGGCCTCGGTATCAATTTCGTCCTGGTGTTCTCGCCGAACGCGTTCAAGGGCGCGCCGCACACCCACATCGCGACGCTGACGGAAGCCGGCGGCGATGCGGCCGGCGACGGCAAGATCATCAAGGAGGTCGCCGACGCCTATCCGATGGTGACGAGCGTGCGTGTGCGCGAGGTAATGGAGACGGTCGGCTCGGTCGTGACCAATCTGGCGCTGGCGATCCGAGGCGCCAGCGCGGTGACCCTGATTTCGGCGATCCTGGTGCTGGGCGGCGCGCTTGCCGCCGGCCATCGCCACCGGGTCTACGATGCGGTGATCCTCAAGACCCTGGGCGCGACCCGGCTGCGGCTGCTCGGCGCCTATGCGCTCGAATACCTCCTGATCGGCCTCGCCACTGCGGTTTTCGGCGTTTTCGCCGGCAGCGTCGCTGCATGGATGATCGTGACCCGGCTGATGACGCTCACCTTCGTCTGGCAGGCCGGCAGCGCGGCCGGCGTGGTCGCGGCCGCCCTGGTCGTCACGGTCGGCCTCGGGCTCGCCGGCACGCTCCTGGCGTTGAACAAAAAGCCCGCCACGGTGCTGCGGAATTTGTGACAAATGGTAGCGGGCGGCTGCGCGGGGGCGGAATCGCACGATTCCGGCGATTAACCACGTTTGCTCGCCAGGATTGCGGGCGAGGGCGACATTCAGCCGCGCGTGGACGGTTGCAGCGAATGTGTTAGTTTCCCACATATCGAATGGGTTCGGAGCCCCGATTGTTAGCCAAAATTTAGTCGGCAGACATCGGTATCCGAGATAGAATTTGACGAACCGGTGGCATGGAGCCCTCATGCCGGACCGGGCTAACCAACGGGAATTCGACCATGTCGGACCTAGACCGTAACTACGCTTCTCCTTTCGGCAGGGCCGCCGGGCGTGTTGACGCCGCGACGGTCGATGCCGGCCTGCGCGCCTACATGCTGCGCATCTACAACTACATGAGCATCGGCCTGGCCATCACCGGCCTTGCCGCACTCGGCGTCTACATGGCCGCCGTGACGGATGTTCCGACCCCGGAAGCCGTCCGTGTCGGCAAGCTGTTCCTGACGCCGTTCGGCTACGCGATGTTCGTCAGCCCCCTGAAGTGGCTGTTCATGCTCGCGCCGCTCGCCATGGTGTTCGTGATCTCGGCGGGCATCAACCGTCTCGCGCCCTCGACCGCCCAGATCCTGTTCTGGGTGTTCGCGGCGCTGATGGGCGTCTCGCTGTCCTCGATCTTCCTGGTGTTCACCCACACCTCGATCGTGCGGGTGTTCTTCATCACCGCGGCGACCTTCGGCGCGCTCAGCCTCTACGGCTACACCACAAAGCGTGACATGAGCGGAATGGGTTCGTTCCTGTTCATGGGCCTGATCGGCATCGTCATCGCGAGCCTGGTCAACCTGTTCCTGGCGAGCTCGTTGCTCCAGTTCGTCGTGTCGGTGGTTGGCGTGCTGGTGTTCGCGGGCCTCACCGCCTGGGATACCCAGCGGCTGAAGAACGACTACATCTACGGCTACGCCTCGGCCGGCGGTGAAGTCGCGGAGCGTGCGGCCATCACCGGCGCGCTGTCGCTGTACCTGAACTTCATCAACCTGTTCACGCTGCTCCTGCAGCTCCTCGGCCAGCGCGACTAAGCGCAAGCCCAGAGCGAACAACACGAGCCCCGGCCGAAAGGTCGGGGTTTTTGCTTGGGGCCGGACGTCGCAGCACCCGCCGCTGTCATGCCCCGCCTTGTCCGCAATTGCGCACTGGGGCGGGCGATCCAGTACGCCGCAGCGGCTCCGTTCTAGCCGCGCTGTCTCGGAGTACTGGATGCCTATGCGGGGCATGACAGCGGAGAAGATGGGGCCTGCGGCGCTCGCAAAGACGACGCCGAGAAGCCGTTGCCTCTTCCAGCCGTCTCGGGAACGCTCTAATCTCGCCCCATGTCCGCACCTGAAATCAGGCCCACCCTCGAGGCCGACCTTCCCGCCATCACCGCCATCTACCAGCAGGCCGTCCGCGAGGGCACCGCGACCTTCGAGCTGGACCCGCCCGATCTCGCCGAGATGACGCGCCGCTATCGTACGCTGATCGACGGCGGCTATCCCTATTTCGTCGCCATCCTCGACGGCCGCGTTGCCGGCTATGCCTATGCGGGGGCCTACCGGCCGCGGCCGGCCTACCGCTTCACGGTCGAGAACTCGATCTATCTCGATCCAGGCTTTCACCGTCGCGGCGTCGGACTTCTGTTGCTGGAGCGTCTGGTTGTCGAATGCGAGGCGCGAGGCTTCCGCCAGATGATCGCGGTGATCGGCGATTCCGCCAATGCCGGCTCGATCGGCGTGCACACCAAGGGTGGCTTCAAGATGATCGGCACGCATCCCAGCGTCGGGCTGAAATTCGGCCGCTGGCTGGATACGGTGATGATGCAGCGCGACCTCGGCGAGGGTGCGGGTACGGTGCCGGGGAAGTAGGCTCGCTCTCGCAGGATGGGCAAAGCGAAGCGTGCCCACCTAGCGCGGCGATTGAGGAGAGATGGTGGGCACGGGCGCGCTGCGCCTTTGCCTACCCTACGGCGCTGTTCGTGCAGTTACACCACCGCCAGCTTGCGATCGATCACCAGCAGCACGCGTTCGAGCTCGTGGCCGCGGCGCAGGATCAGACCCGTCGCCGAGATCACGCTGTACATGCCCTGCTTGCGCGCGAGGCGCGGATCTTTTTCGATGCGATAGATCGGCACTTCCGAGGCGCGGCGAAACACCGAGAACACGGCGCGGTCTTTCAGGAAGTCGATGGCATAATCACGCCACTCGCCGTCGGCGACCATACGGCCGTAGAGATTGAGAATACGATGCAACTCGAGCCGGTTGAACGTCACCCGGCCCAGTTGCGCATTCGCAGCGGCTGGGCGCGCCGCCGCGCGCTGTTCGCTCGGATCGGCATCCTCCGACAGACTCATAGAAAGCCTCCTGTCGCCACAGCATGATCACGTCCGCGAAGACCGTCCCCGGAACCGCGGATCATGACAGCTGCATGATTGCCCCAACTGTTCCCCACCGCAAGGGGGCCTTGAGAGGGCGCATAGAATCCGGTGCGAATTCCGGGCACACGCAGGGTGGAACTCTGTCGCGCAAACCGTCACGGGATCGTTAGCAAGAATCATAGTGTCGCCGCTTTTCCGCCAAGCGACTGCCGCCCTGCCCTGCCAAAAAGCGGGTGTGCGTTGACCCGGTCCTTTCGGTTCCGGATTCCTCAGCCCCCAGCCCCCCGGGGTCGTCAGGATCGGGTCTGTTCGCACGACAAGGAGGGCCAACGCAAGTTGGTCCTTTTTTGTTTGTGCCGGGATGTTTCTGGCTCGACCAATTCCTCTCCACACCGCGCAAACTCCCCTCATCCTGAGGAGCCGCGAAGCGGCGTCTCGAAGGATCGAGGCCGGGCTGCATCAGCGGGGCCTGCATGGTTCTCGCGGCGATGCGCAGCATCGTCCGCCACGCGCGCAAGGGCGCGCTCCTCACCATGAGGGTTGAGAGCCCAGTACGACTCTTAGAGAGAGAATCGAATCAGTGCAGCGACGTATACGCCGCGCCCAGCATCGGCCCCGGCTTTTCCCGGCTGCCGTCCTGGACATAGACCACAGCGCCGTCGACGCCGTCGCGCGTGAGGTTCTCGATCGGCACCGTCCAGCTTTCCGAACGGCCGGTCCAGTCGCCGACCTTGAGTAGGTTGCGAACCACGTTGTGATAGATGACCTGCTGTCCGCGATTTTCGCCGCGGCTGATCGCGATCGGCACCGATTTCGCAATCGAGCAGATCCAGACCTCGCCACGCGAGACCGCCGGTTCCTTGCTCGCGGCCACCGAGACATTGATCTGCTTGCCCGCGAGCGACATCGTCACCGGCACGCTCATCACGCCCGTGCCCTTGTCGGTCTTGCCGATCGCGCTTTCGATGCCGGTGCGGTCGCTGCCGACGACATGCGTGGAGCCGTTGACCACGACCTGGGGCGTATAGACTTCGCGGTCGCCGCGCATGCGCGAATAGGCCCGCTGCCGTGCAGAAAAACGCGAATCCGCCAGTGTGTCCTTCCAGCCGAGATAATCCCAATAGTCGATCGGCATGCTCAGCGCGATGATCGAGGGATCGCTGGAGAGGTCGCCGATGATCTTGTCGGCCGGCGGGCAGGAGGAGCAGCCCTGCGAGGTAAACAATTCGACAACGGCGCGGGGCTCAGCTTCGGCAGGACGAATGACGGCGACGATCGCGCAGATCCCGAGTGCGCCCGACCAGAGGGCACCGGACCAACGCGAAACCAGATGAGAAGCCGTCATTGTTGTCATGTCGAACGCCGCACACCATTACTCGTGAGAGGGGAAATCTTACCGCCGGATGGTCACCGTAGTCTTACGGGCCTCACACATTCGACCGTCCTTGGCGAAGTTCTCTGCCGGACAGGCCCATCTGAAGCCTGCCGCAAAGGCGCGAAGGCGGCCTTGTGATAGGCCGCCTTCGTTCAACCTTCTACTCACTTCGCAGTGAGCCACCGTTCACAAATCCGCGCTTACGCCGCGAGCTTGCGCAGCACGTAGTGCAGGATGCCGCCGTTACGGTAGTATTCGAGCTCGTCCAGCGTATCGATGCGGCAAAGCAGCGAAATGCGCTGCAACGAGCCGTCGCCGGAGACGATCTCCGCGGTCAGCTTCTGGCGCGGCTTCAAATCGCCGACGAGACCACGCAACGTGACCTTCTCGTCGCCCTTCAGACCGAGCGACGACCAGGAGGTGCCGTCCTCGAAGGTCAGCGGCAGCACGCCCATGCCGACCAGGTTGGAGCGGTGGATGCGCTCGAAGCTCTGGCAGATCACGGCGCGCACGCCGAGCAGACGGGTGCCCTTCGCGGCCCAGTCGCGCGAGGAGCCGTTGCCGTATTCCGCGCCCGCGAACACCACCAGCGGGACCTGCTCCTGCTGGTACTTCATCGCGGCGTCGTAGATCGACATCTGCTCGCCGTCGGGCCAGTGCTTGGTTAGGCCGCCTTCGGGGATATTTCCGTCCGCACCTTTGAGCATGAAGTTCTTGATGCGGATATTGGCGAAGGTGCCGCGCATCATGACTTCATGGTTGCCGCGCCGCGTGCCGTACTGGTTGAAGTCGGCCGGACGCACCTGGTGCTCGCTGAGGTATTTGCCCGCGGGCGAGGTGAGCTTGATCGAACCGGCCGGCGAGATGTGGTCGGTGGTGATCTTGTCGCCGAACATGGCGAGGATGCGCGCCTCGACGATGTCGGTGACCGGTTCCGGCTCCTTCTTCATGCCGTCGAAATAGGGCGGGTTCTGCACATAGGTCGAGCTCATGTTCCAGCGATAGGTCTCGCTCTCGACCGTCTTGATCTTGCGCCAGTTGGTGTCGCCCTTGAACACGTCGGCATACTTCTTCTTGAAGATCGCCGCGGTCACGAACTTCTTCATGAAGGCGTTGATCTCCTTCGTCGTCGGCCAGATGTCCTTCAGGTAGACCGGCTTGCCGTCCTTGCCTTCGCCGAGCGGCTCGACGGCCAGGTTCTTGGTGACGCTGCCCGCGAGCGCGTGGGCGACGACGAGCGGCGGCGAGGCCAGATAGTTCGCCTGCACGTCCGGCGAGACGCGGCCTTCGAAGTTGCGGTTACCGGAGAGCACGGCAGCCGCGACGATGCCGTTGTCGTTGATCGACTTCGAGATCTCCTCGGGCAGCGGGCCGGAATTGCCGATGCAGGTGGTGCAGCCGAAGCCAATCAGGTTGAAGCCGACCTTGTCGAGATCGGCCTGGAGACCGGAATCGGCGAGATAGGCCGCCACCACCTGGCTGCCCGGGGCGAGCGAGGTCTTCACCCACGGCTTCGCCTTGAGGCCCTTCGCGGCGGCGTTACGCGCCAGCAGACCGGCGCCGATCAGCACGCTCGGATTCGAGGTGTTGGTGCAGGAGGTGATCGCCGCGATCACGACGTCACCATGGCCGAGGTCGAAGTTCCTGCCGTCGACGGCAAAGCGCTTCGCCGGCTCGTCGGTCTTCTTGTATTCGCTGGCGAGGGCGACCGAAAAGCCTTCGGCGACCGACGGCAGCGCAATGCGGCCTTCGGGACGCTTCGGACCGGCCATCGAAGGCACGACGTCGCCGAGGTCGAGCGTCAGCGTCTCCGTGAACACCGGATCGGCCGACTTGGCGGTGCGGAACAGTCCCTGCGCCTTGGCATAGGCCTGCACCAGCGCGACCCGCGCCGGGGCGCGGCCGGACGTCTTGAGATAATCGAGCGCAGCGGCGTCGACCGGGAAGAAGCCGCAGGTCGCGCCGTATTCGGGCGCCATGTTGGCGATGGTCGCCTTGTCGGCGACGGAGAGATGGTCGAGGCCGGGGCCGAAGAACTCGACGAACTTGCCGACGACGCCGAGCTTGCGCAGCATCTGCGTCACTGTCAGCACGAGGTCGGTCGCGGTGACGCCTTCCTTCATCGCGCCCTTCAGCTTGAAGCCGACGACGGTCGGCAGCAGCATCGACAGCGGCTGACCGAGCATGCAGGCTTCCGCCTCGATGCCGCCGACGCCCCAGCCGAGCACGGCGAGACCGTTGACCATGGTGGTGTGGGAGTCGGTGCCGACCAGCGAGTCGGGATAGGCGACCTCGAAGGTGCCGGTCTTCTTGCCGACCGTCATCTTTTCCTTCTTGGTCCAGACCGTCTGCGAGAGATATTCGAGATTGACCTGGTGGCAGATGCCGGTGCCGGGTGGCACGACGGAGAAGTTCGTGAACGCTTTCTGGCCCCACTTCAGGAACTCGTAGCGCTCCTGGTTCTGCTTGTATTCCTCGGTGACGTTCTTGCCGAAAGCCTTGTTGTCACCGAAGAAGTTCACGATCACGGAGTGGTCGATAACGAGATCGACCGGCACCAGCGGATTGATCTTCTCGGCATCGCCGCCAAGCTTCTGCATCGCGTTGCGCATGGCAGCGAGGTCGACCACCGCCGGCACGCCGGTAAAATCCTGCATCAGCACGCGAGCCGGGCGGAACGCGATCTCATGCTCCAGCGACTTCTTGCGCAGCCATTTCGACACCGCGACGATGTCTTCCTTCTTGACCGAGCGACCGTCCTCGTTGCGGAGCAGGTTCTCGAGCAAAACCTTCATCGAATAGGGAAGTTTGGAAATTCCCTTCAGACCATTCTTCTCGGCCGTGGGCAGGCTGTAATAGACATAGGTCTTGGCGCCGACCTTGAGGGTCTTTTTGCATTTGAAGCTGTCGAGCGAGGTCATGAAAGGAAATCCCAATTGTTAGTTATACCCGGCAAGGGGTATTTTAACACCGTCAGCGATTCCGGCTAGGTCGCTTGCAGGGGCAGGTTAAGTTGCTGCATCAAGTAGTTCCGGGCTTATAGAAGCTTTCTAACGGCGCCGCCACAGCCACAATGGTGCCGCAGCAATTCGCGAGCCAAAAATTCCCATGCGCTACCCCAAGATTTCCTGAGGCCTGGCTTGAGCGGATTGATACGAGGCACGATGCAGCTTTCCGGACGCGGGGTGATTTGCGTGCGGGGCGGACGCGACGTGTTTTCCGGGCTCGATTTCAAGGCCGGCTCGGGCGAAGCCGTGGCGGTCGTGGGCCGCAATGGATCGGGCAAGACGTCGCTGCTGCGGCTGATCGCGGGCCTGCTCGTTCCGGCGGGCGGCACGATCGCGCTGGACGGAGGCGATGCCGAGCTGACCCTGCCGGAGCAATGCCACTATCTCGGTCATCGCGACGCCCTGAAGCCGGCCCTGAGCGTGGCAGAGAATCTGGCATTCTGGGCCGATTTTCTCGGCGGGGAGCGTTTTGACCCTGTCGAAAGCCTCGCCATCGTCGGCCTCGACCACGCCGCCCATCTGCCGGCCGCCTTCCTGTCCGCCGGCCAGCGCCGCCGGCTCTCGCTGGCCCGCCTGCTGACGGTCCGCCGTCCGGTCTGGCTGCTCGACGAGCCGACCACGGCGCTGGATGTCGCCGGCCGGGACATGTTTTCCGGATTGATGCGCGAGCACCTCGGCCGCGGCGGCCTGATCATCGCCGCCACCCACGCCCCGCTCGGCATCGATTCGCGGGAGCTTCGGATCGGGGGTGTGGCATGAGACGGTCCGACCCTCAGATTTCCAGGCGGTCGGGTCTAGCCTCGTCCTTCCGCCGCTGCCTTGCGAGAGCCACCCCATGACCGCCCTGTCCGCCCTCATTCGCCGGGACATCCGGATCGCGCTTCGCGTCGGCGGCGGGGCGCTGATTGGCGTGCTGTTCTTCCTGACCGTGGTGGTGCTGATGCCGTTTGCGGTGGGGCCGGATCTGGCGCTGCTGTCGCGGCTCGGGCCGGCGATCCTGTGGCTGGGCGCGCTGCTGGCGAGCCTGCTGACGCTCGACCGGCTGTTCATGGCCGACCACGAGGACGGCTCGCTCGACCTGATCACCATGAGCCGGACACCGCTGGAACTCGCCTGCGCGTCGAAAGCGCTGGCGCATTGGCTCGCCGCCGGCCTGCCGCTGATCGTCGCAACCCCCGTGCTCGGCCTGCTGCTCAACCTCGACATGGTCGCAACCGGCGCTGTGGCGCTGACGCTGCTTGCCGGCACCCCGGCGCTGACGTTCACCGGCATGATCGGCGCGGCGCTGGCGGTGACGCTGCACCGCGGCGGCTTGCTGATGGCCGTCCTGGTGCTGCCGCTGTCGATTCCGGTCCTGATTTTCGGGGTCGCGGCCTCGCAGGCCGTGATCGTCGGACCCATGACGTTCGGCGCGCCGTTCTCGATCCTGTGCGCGCTGTCGCTGGTCAGCCTCGTGGTCGGCCCTTTCGCGGCCGCGGCGAGCCTGAAGCATGGACTGGACTGACCTTGACCCCAATCAATTTTCGCTCCGGACTTTCGTGCTGATTGCCTGAGCGCTTACCTGTGACTATCAGAATACCATGACCCTGATCGACCTCGCCAACCCCACACGGTTCCTCGCGCTGACGGCGCGGGTGTTGCCATGGCTTGCGGCCGCGACTGTCATCCTGCTCGCGGTCGGGCTCTACCAATCGGCCTACGCGCCCGACGACTACCAGCAGGGCGCGACGGTGAAGATCATGTTCATCCACGTGCCCAATGCGTGGCTGTCGATGTTCGTGTGGGGCGTGATGAGCCTGGCCTCGCTCGGCACGCTGGTGTGGCGGCATCCGCTCGCCGATGTCGCCGCCAAAGCTGCAGCCCCGATCGGCGCCGCCTTCACCTTTCTTGCGCTGCTGACGGGCTCGCTGTGGGGCCGGCCGATGTGGGGCACCTATTGGGAATGGGACGCGCGGCTGACCTCGGTGCTAATCCTGTTCCTGATGTATCTCGGCCTGATGGCGCTGTGGCGCGCGGTCGACGATCCCTCCCGCGCGGCGCGCGCTGCGGCCGTGCTGACCTTGGTCGGTGCGATCAACCTGCCCATCATCAAGTTCTCGGTCGATTGGTGGAACACGCTGCACCAGCCGGCATCGGTGATGCGGATGGGCGGCTCGTCGCTCGACAAATCCTTCTTGATCCCGTTGCTGGTGATGGCGATCGCGTTCACGCTGCTGTTCGTCACGCTGCATCTGGCAGCGATGCGCAACGAGATTTTGCGCCGCCGTGTCCGCTCGCTGCAAATGATGCAGGCGAGCCGTGTGGCGTTTTCGAGCGACGTGGGCGCATCGAAAGAAATTGGGGCTGCATGACGATGTCGCTTGGCCCCTACGCATCCTTCATCGTGACGTCCTACGCGGCAGCCGCCCTCGTGGTCGTGATCCTGATCGGCTGGATCGTGCTCGACTACCGTAGCCAGATCCAGCGCCTGCGCGATCTCGACCGCAGCGGCATCACCCGCCGTTCGGGGCGCAGCGGGAGTGATCAGCGATGACGAGCGATCAACCGACGTCCGCTCCGCCGCAGCGCCGCATCTTCCTGATGGTGCTGCCGCTGGTCGCCTTTATCGGCTTGGCACTGTTATTCTGGTTCCGGCTCGGCAGCGGCGATCCCTCGCGGATTCCTTCCGCGCTGATCGGTCGTCCCGCGCCGCAAACCACGCTGCCGCCGCTCGATGGATTGCAGGCTGACAACGCGCAGATCCCCGGCCTCGATCCCGCCGCCTTCAAGGGCAAGGTCAGCCTCGTCAATGTCTGGGCGTCCTGGTGCGTGCCGTGCCACGACGAGGCGCCGCTCCTGACCGAATTGGCAAAAGACAAACGCTTCCAGCTCGTCGGCATCAACTACAAGGACGCCGCCGACAACGCGCGGCGCTTCCTCGGGCGCTACGGCAACCCGTTCGGCCACGTCGGCGTGGACGCCAACGGCCGCGCCTCGATCGAATGGGGCGTCTATGGTGTGCCGGAGACGTTTGTCGTCGGACGCGAAGGCACCATCGTCTACAAGATGGTGGGACCGATCACGCCGGACAATCTGCGGACGGTGTTGTTGCCGCAGATGGAGAAGGCGCTGAAATAGTCACCGTCATTGCGAGGAGCCCTTGCGACGAAGCAATCCAGACTGTCTCCGCGGAGGGATTCTGGATTGCTTCGCTTCGCTCGCAATGACGAGTTGGGAAATTCAACCCTTCCGCACGTCGCCCGCCTCGGCCTCGCTCGTTTCCAGCGACGCCGGCTCGAGATGATAACGCTTTGTCAGCGGCATCTGGGCGATGGCGAAGACCATGGTCAGCGGGGTGACGCCGAACACCTTGAAGTTCACCCAGAAGTCCGTGCTCTGGGTGCGCCAGACGATCTCGTTCAGCACCGCCATGCCGGCGAAGAACAGCGCCCAGCGCAGTGTGAGGATGCGCCAGCCCCGCGGCGTCAGGTTGAACATCTGGTCGAACATGACGGCGATGAAGGAGCGACCGAACAACAGGCCACCGCCGAGGATCGCGGCGAACAGGGCGTAGATGATGGTCGGCTTGAGCTTGATGAAAGTCTCGTCGTGCAGCACCAGGGTCAGCGTGCCGAACACCAGCACGATGACGCCTGTCACGATCGCCATGATCGGGATGTGCCGTGTCACCACATAGGAGGCGACCATCGCAATGACGATCGCGACCATGAAAGCGCCGGTCGCGGCGAACAGATTGAACTTCGCATTCACGAAGAAGAACACGAGCAGCGGGCCGAGCTCGGTCGCCAGCTTGAACAGCGGATGCGGCTGGGTCTTGTCCATTCCTTGACCTTTGTTGCTGTCAGCCCCCCGCGGAGGCGGGGGATCCAGTATTCCGAGGCGCTGGTGATCCACAACTAACGGCGCGGCGTACTGGATGCCCCGCCTGCGCGGGGCATGACGATAGAAACCTACGATTCGATTCCGGCGATGGCGCGGGCGAAGTCGCGCGCGGTGAACGGCGCGAGATCGTCGACGCCTTCGCCGACGCCGATGAAATGCACCGGCAGTTTGAATTTTTCCGCAAGCGCCACCAGAATGCCGCCGCGAGCGGTGCCGTCGAGCTTCGTCATCACGAGGCCGGTGACCCCTGCCGTGCGGTGGAAGGCCTCGACCTGCGAGAGCGCGTTCTGGCCGACGGTGGCATCCAGCACAAGCAGCACCGCATGCGGCGCAGTCGCGTCCACCTTGCGGATGACCCGCACGACCTTTTCGAGCTCGTTCATCAGCTCGGCCTTGTTCTGAAGCCGACCGGCGGTGTCGATCAGGAGCACGTCGACGGCCTGCTCCTTCGCCGCCGTCAGCGCGTTAAAGGCGAGGCTCGCTGAATCCGAGCCCTGCGCGCCTGAGATGACGGGCGTCTTTGTGCGTTCGCCCCAAACCTTGAGCTGCTCGATCGCTGCGGCGCGAAACGTGTCGCCGGCGGCCAGCATCACTTTGCGGCCTTCGGACGCGAATTTTTGCGAGAGTTTTCCGATGGTGGTGGTCTTGCCGGAGCCGTTGACGCCGACCACGAGGATGACGAAGGGCTTCTTGCCGGCGTCGATCTCGAGCGGCTTCGCCACCGCCGCCAGCACCTTCTCGACCTCGGTCGCGACGACGTCCTTGACCTCGTCTGCCGAGATCGCCTTGTCGTAACGCCCCGTGCCGACGGCGTCCGCGATCCGCACCGCGACCGAGGTGCCGAGGTCGGCACGCAGCAGCACGTCCTCGATGTCGTCGAGCATGGCGCGGTCGAGCTTGCGCTTGGTGACGAGGTCGGCGACCGCGGTCCCGAGCGAGGACGAGGTGCGCTTCAGCCCGTTGGACAGGCGGCGCCACCAGCTCTGCTTGGGGGTCTCGGGGGTGGTATCGTTCATGGTGGCGGTGTGTTAGCCGTTCCGGCTCCCAAACGAAAGTCTTGACCGAAAGTCCTGCAATTGCTCGATGTTCCAGAATTGACCGCCGACGAAATCCTGGCGCGCGTGCTCCATCGCGACGGATTGATGCTGGTCATCGACAAGCCGGCCGGCCTGCCGGTGCATCGCGGCCCCAAGGGCGGCGCCAATCTGGAAACCTCCTTCGACGCGCTCCGTTTCGGCCTGCCGCGGCCGCCGGTGCTGGCCCACCGGTTGGACAAGGACACCTCCGGTTGCCTCATCCTCGGCCGTCATCGCAAGGCGACCGCCTCGCTCGGCCTGCTGTTCAAGCATGGCAAGATCGGCAAGACCTACTGGACCATCGTCGAGGGCGGCCCCGCCCAGGACGAAGGCACCATCGATATGCCGCTCGGCCGGCTCAATGCCGAACGCGGCTGGTGGCAGAAGCCGGACCCGGAGGGCCAGAAGGCGGTCACCAACTGGAAGGTGATGGGCCGGAGCGAGGGCCTGACCTGGCTCGCCATGGAACCGGTAACCGGCCGGACCCATCAATTGCGGGTGCATTCCTCAGCCACCGGCTGGCCGATCTTCGGCGATAACATTTACGGCAGCGGCCCGCGCTTCGGGGAGCCGAAGTTACATCTGCATTCCCGCGAGATCGTAGTGCCGATCTCCCGGAACAAGGAGCCGGTCCGCGTCGTGGCGCCAGCCCCGCCCCACATGCATGAGCGGCTCCGCGCCTGCGGGTGGAACGGAGAATAGCCATTTCAGACCCTCATGGTGAGGAGCGCGGAACGCGTCTCCGGACGATGCCTTGCATCGCCGGGCGAACCATGCAGGCCCGGATCTCACCTGCGGCCATCCTTCGAGACGCCCGCTTCGCGGGCTCCTCAGGATGAGGATCAGTACCCGTTGGGCTTCCTATAGTTTACGAAACGTTCAGTGCTCGTCCCTCATGATAGCGGTTGCTTAGAACAAGCTTCCGTCAATCTGCTCAGGACGAGCTGCGCGTCATGTCCACGGCCGGGTTATCGATCATCGACGAGGTCGAGTCCGCGCTTCGGACAGGCTCCGCGGAAAAGGGGCTGGCAACCGCCCGCCGCGTCACCGACCTGTTCCTGTCCTCCGCCGCCAGTTTTGACGACGAGCAGATCGCACTGTTCGACGACGTGCTCGAGCGCCTGATCGGCACCATCGAGCTCCGGGCCATCGCGGACATGGCCGCGCGCGTTGCTCTCGCCGAGATCAGCGCGCAGCTCGCGCCGATCGCGCAGGCGCCACCATCGGTCATCCGCCGCCTCGCCAACAATGACGAGATCCGCATCGCCGGTCCCGTGCTCCAGGAATCCGCGCGCCTCGACGATGGCGAGCTGGTGAAGATCGCATCGAGCAAAGGCGAGCCGCATCTGCTCGCGGTCGCCGGGCGCTGGTGGTTAAAGGAGATCGTCACCGATGCGCTGCTGGCGCGGCGCTATCCCAGCGTCAGCCGGCGACTTGCCGCCAATCCCGGCGCGCGCGTTTCCGGCAACGGATTTGCCGTCATCGTCGGACAGGCCGAGGCTGATCCCGAACTCGCCGTCAGCGTCGGCGTCCGCGTCGACCTGCCATCGGATCTGCGCCGCGAGTTGCTGCGCTCGGCGACCGACGCCGTGCGCACCCGCCTGTTGTCGCGCGCGCCGACGCATCTGTTCGACGAGATCCAGGGCGCGATTGCAGCGGTCACCGTCGGCGTCGAGCGCGAAATGTCGGGGGTCCGCGACTTCGAAGGTGCCAAACGGGCAATTGCAAACCTCAAGGCGGGCGGCCAGCTGACCGAGACGACATTGCTCGGCTTCGCCACGCAGCGGCGCTATGAAGAGGCCGTGGCGGCGTTGGCGGCACTGTCTGGATCGACCGTCGAAGTGATTCGCCCACTGATGCAGAGCCTGCGTGAGGACGGCCTGCTGGTGCCGTGCAAGGCGGCACAGCTCAGCTGGGAAACCACCGCCGCCGTGCTCGAAAGCCGTTTTGCGACGGGCGCGATGAAGCCGGCGGACATCGCGAGAGCGCAAGGCCATTACGCACGCATGACGCCGGAGAATGCGCGGCGGACGCTCAGGTTCTGGCAGGTGCGGGCGTTGTAGGCGTACGCTGCGTACCAAGTTGAAGATGTCGTCACCCGCGAAAGCGGGTGATCCAGTATTCCAGAGACATTCGTGAGGTACGGAGGGGCCGCGGCGTACTGGGTCGCCCGGTCAAGCCGGGCGACGACACTGACTATGTGGCTAACCGCTCGCCATCACTAGCCGTAATTCTGAGCGGCACGACGCTTCCCACCTCTTCGCCCCCAATCGCCACCGGCAGATAGTGCTCCGTCCGTCCCTGCTCCGCGCTCTCGATCAGCACTTCACGCGTGGCGCCGATCTCGGCTTGCAGCCGGTGGCGCAATGCCGCTTCGCCCGCCGCACGTAGCCGCTTCGCGCGTTCCTTGATGACTGGCCCCGCGACCTGCGGCATCCGCGCGGCCGGCGTGCCGGGGCGTGGCGAATAGGGGAAGACGTGCAGGAAAGTCAGGCCGCATTCCTCGACCAGATCGAGCGAGCGCGAGAACATCTCCTCGGTCTCGGTCGGAAAGCCCGCGATGATGTCGGCCCCGAACGCGATGTCCGGCCGCAGACGGCGCACCTGGTCGCAGAACGCAATTGCGTCGCCACGCGAATGCCGCCGCTTCATGCGCTTCAAGATCATGTCGTCGCCGGACTGCAGCGACAGATGCAGATGCGGCATCAGCCGCGAATCGTCGGCGATAGCATCTAACAGATCACGATCTGCCTCGATCGAATCGATCGAAGAGATGCGCAGCCGCTTGAGCTCCGGCACATGCCGCAAAATCTGCTTCGTCAGCATCCCGAGTTTCGGTGCACCCGGCAGATCACTGCCGTAACTGGTGAGGTCGACACCGGTCAGCACGATCTCGGCATGGCCGCGCTCGACCAACGCCCGCACCTGATCGACGACGGCGCCCATCGGCACCGAGCGCGAATTGCCGCGCCCGAACGGAATGATACAGAAGGTGCAGCGATGGTCGCAGCCGTTCTGCACCTGCACGAACACGCGCGGCAAGCCGCTCGCAAAACCGTCGATAAGATGCGGCGCCATCTCCTTCACTGCCATGATGTCGCTGACGGCGATTTTTTCGCTGGCACCGAGATCAAACGCCGCACGCGCCTCGCGCCACGCGCTGCTGCGCATCTTGTCGTCATTGCCGACGACGCGATCGACCTCGGCCATAGCGGCGAACATGCCGCTTTGCGTCTGCGCGGCACAGCCGGTGACGACGATGCGCGCTCCCGGCCGCTCGCGCTTCAATTTGCGGATCGACTGCCGCGCCTGCGCCACCGCCTCGTTGGTGACGGCGCAGCTGTTGATGACGATGGTATCTGAAAGGCCCGCGCTCTCGGCCTCGCGGCGGATCACCTCGGCCTCGAAGGCATTGAGGCGGCAGCCGAAGGTGACGATGTCGACGGTCATCAGCCGACCGGCGCGAACAGCGCCGGATCGAAATGGCCTTCATATTCGAAGGTCGCCGTGCCCGTCATCAGCACGTGGTCGTCGCGCTCGCGCCATTCGATGCCGAGCTTGCCGCCGGGCAGCGTGATCTCGACATTGCGCCCGGCGCGCTTCAGCCGCGCTGCCGCGACTGCGGTGGCGCAGGCCGCGGAGCCGCAGGCCCTGGTGAGGCCGGCGCCGCGCTCCCAGGTGCGGATCGTGATGTGGTCGCGATCGACGATATGGGCCAGCGTGATATTGGCGCGCTCGGGGAAGATCGGGTGATTTTCCAGCAGCGGACCAAAGCGCTCGAGATCGTAGGCGTTGACGTCATCGACCCAGAACACCGCATGCGGATTGCCCATGCTCACCACCGAGGGCGAATGCAGGATCGGATTGTCGATCGGACCGATCTGCAGTTCGATGTAGCGGGTGTCGCGGAATTCCTGGTCGAGCGGAATGTCCTGCCAGCCGAACTTCGGCGCGCCCATGTCGACAGTGTAGAGATCGGGCGCAGGACCCTGCCAGCAATTGAGCAGGCCCGCGGCGGTCTCGAACGTCACCGTCGTCTGGCCGGTCTTCTCGAACAGGCGCCGAACCACACAGCGCATGCCGTTGCCGCAGGCGCCGGCCTCGGAGCCGTCATTGTTGTAGATGCGGATGAAGGCTTCGGTGCCGTCGAACCGCGGCTTCTGCAGCACCATCAACTGGTCGTAGGGCACGCCGCCTTGAGCCGACGCCACCGCGCGGGCATCGTCCGGGGTGACCGGCGAGGTGGAATCGCGCATGTCGACAACGACGATCTCGTTGCCGATGCCGTTCATCTTGGCAAATGCGTGATTGGCCAGCGCGCTCATGAAAATTCCCGAATTTCGCCTGCCTTATATGGCGATCGTTGCCGGCTTGGCCAGTGATTTGCCACCTGACGTCAGGACGTCTGCCATGACGCATCTGTCATGGGACGAATTCGGCGGTCGCGTGTTAGAACGACGCAATTCGCGCAAACCGGGACGCGCAGCCGGGTTAAGCCCTTGGTGGATTAAGGCCTTGGTGCATAAGGTTTTGGGGAGAGTAAAAATGTTCAGGTTTCGTCGTCTCGCTTTGGCCGCCCTGATCCCGGCAGCGGCCTTGTCGTTTGGTCTGTCCGCCACGCTGGCCCAAACGCCGAGCCCGGCGCCGGCCGCATCAGCGAGCCCCTCGCCGGCCCCGTCGGCTTCGCCCGCCCCCGCGGCAAGTGCCTCGCCCGCACCCGTGGCTACGCCCTCGCCGGCGGCCAGCGCCTCGCCAAGCCCTGCGACGTCAAGCCCTGCAACGTCGCCCTCACCCGCAGCCAGTGCCTCACCGAGCCCCGCCGCCCCGCCGCCCGCTGCCGCCGCAAACCCGGCTCCCGTGCAGACCGCCGATCCCTTCGGCCAGGAGGCCACGCTCGAGCCCAAGAAGGTCGTGATGGTCAAGGGCACCGCCAATTGGGACTCGGCCTTCGACACGCTGATCGACGCCTTCAAGGCGCTGAACACGCTGCTGGACAAGCAGGGCATCAAGCACGCCGGCAATTCGATGATCGTCTACACCTCGACCGACGACACCGGCTTCACCTTCCTTGCCGAGATCCCGGTCGAGCAGGACCCGAAGAACCTGCCCAAGGACATGAGCGTCGGCAAATCGCCGGAGGGCAAAGCCCTGAAATTTGTCCATCGCGGCTCCTACGACAACATGGACAACACCTACGAGGCGATCACCAATCACCTCGACGACAAGAAGCTGGAAGCCAAGGACACCTTCATCGAGGAGTACCTCACCGATCCCCTGAAGACGGCGGAGGACAAGCTCGTGATCAATGTTTTCGTGCCGCTGAAGTGAGACCGATGAAAAAGCCCGCCATCCTTTTTGCCTCCCTTGTTACGTCCTTTGCCGCCGCGCTGCCGGCAACGCCTGCGCTCGCCGACGATTTTCCGTCCGCGATTTCGGTGAGCGGCGAAGCCACGATTTCCGCCGCGCCTGATCTGGCGCAGATCAATGCTGGCGTAGCCAATGACGCCAAGTCGGCGAAGGAAGCTTCCGACGCCAACAATGCGGCGATGGGCAAGGTGCTGCTGGCGCTGAAGAGCGCAGGCATTGCCGAGAAGGATTACCAGACCTCGCGGCTGTCGCTGCAACCGCAATATGGCCAGAACAAATCCACCGGCGCCTCGCCCGTGGTCGGCTTCCGCGCCTCTAACCGCGTCACCGTGAAAATCCGCGACGTGACCAAGGTCGCTGGCATCATCGACACGCTGGTCGGCGCCGGCGCCAACGATATCGGCAATATCTCCTTCGAAGTGACGCAGGCGTCAAAACTGCTCGACGACGCCCGCGAGCAGGCGGTCACCGATGCCCGCCGCAAGGCGGAGATCTATGCCAGGGCCGCCGGTGTGACATTAGGTGCGCCGCTCAGCGTGTCCGAAGGCGGTGCCCCGATGCCGCTGTTCAAGGGCCGCATGGCCGCTGCTCCAATGGCCGCAGGCGGCGCCGCCGTCGCACCGGGCGAGGAAACACTGTCGGTGACGGTGAATGTGAGCTGGGCGATCAAGCCAAAGGAGCAGTAGGTCTCGTGTCCCGGACGCGCTGCAGCGTGAAACGCTGCTGCGCTGAGCCGGGACCCAGCGTGCCGCAAGCATGGGCCCCGGCTCTGCAGCGCACCGTCGAAGAGACGCTGCGCTGCGTCCGGGGCACCAGCGGTTTGCCAGGACGTTAAATCTCCACCACCTGCCCCGGCTTCATCGCCACGAACCGCTCTTGCTGAATCTTCGCGGCATCCAGCGCCTCGACCAGCGCCTTGGCCGGCGCGTCGATTGCCTCATCGGTCAGCTGGAACGTGCCGTGATGATGCCCCAGCGCGGCTTGCGCGCCGCAATCCGCCAGCGCCTTCACCGCATCTTCCGGATTCATGTGCTGATCGCGCATGAACCAGCGCGGCTCGTAGGCGCCGATCGGGAGGATCGCGAGACGCAGCGGCCCATACTTCTCGGCGACGCGGCGAAAATGCTTGCCATCGCCGTAGCCGGAATCGCAGACGACGTAGATTTTCCCCGCCGGCGTCTCCAGCACGAAACTCGCCCACAGCGCCTTGTTGCGATCGAACATGCCGCGCGCCGACCAGTGTCGGGTCGGCACCAGCGTCACGGCGATGCCGCCGCCGAGCTCGACGCGATCGTGCCAGTCGAAGGCTTCCACCTTGAGCGTGGAATCGGTGCTCCGCATCGTGACGTCGTTGCCGAGCGGGGTGACCACGCGCGGGGCAAAATTCTTGGCGAGCCGCGACAGCGTCGCGATGTCGAGGTGATCGTAGTGGCCGTGCGAGACCAGCACGATATCGATCTTCGGCAGCTTGTCGAAGGCAATGCCGGGATCGTTATGCCGTTTCGGTCCCGCGAAGCTGACGGGCGAGACCCGCGTCGACCAGACGGGATCGACGAGGATGTTGAGGCCGCCGGTCTGGATCAGCCAGCTGGCATGGCCGACGAAGGAGAGCCGCACCTTGTCGCCGTCGAGGCGCGCCGGCGGGGTATCGGCGTGAGGGCTCGGCGCCCAGTCCGGCCAGGCCGCGCGCTGTCGCTTGCTGCCGAACTGCCAGCGCAGCACCTCGCGAAGCGATTTCGGCGGCGCGCCGTCCGGATCGAAGAAGGTCAGGCCGTCGAAATGGTCGGAGGCGGGACCGTCATAGGTTTTCATGCGGGACATCCAAAGAGAGGGCACGCCAACCAACGCGCTGGCCCCGGCAAGCAGTCCGAAAAGGCGGCGGCGGGTGATCTTCACGGGTCAAGCTTCAGGACTGGTCGGAGCGGCAGGACATCACCCTCATATGGGCCGGGCCAGAGAAAAAGGAACCTGCGGTCAAAAGAATCATCTTTTCAGTGACTTACCCTGGCGAAGGCGTTCCGCCCCCCTAACTTTCCTTGACTTTTGAGCGTCAGCGGCGTTTAACCCCGCCACTTCTCGGAAAGGCTTTCTTTTCGACCCGCCGACTGGTCCCTGAGGCCAGAGGCCAACGCCCGACAGCGCTATGCGCCCTCGGGCGTAAAGGTGTTTGGATTTTCTGCTCCCTCGCCCCGCGCTTGCGGGGAGAGGTGAAAAAGGACAACGGCATTGTTCGACAATCTGTCGGAACGGCTTGGCGGCATTCTCGATCGTCTGACGGGGCGCGGTGCGCTGACCGAAAAGGACGTCGACGCCGCGATGCGCGAGGTGCGCCGCGCGCTGCTGGAAGCCGACGTCGCGCTCGAAGTGGTGCGCAGCTTCACCGAGCGGGTCCGCGAGCAGGCGATCGGCGCCACCGTCGTCAAGTCGGTCACGCCAGGCCAGATGGTGGTCAAGATCGTCCATGACGAGCTGATCAACATGCTCGGCGCCGAAAGCCAGACCATCGACGTCAATTCCGTGCCGCCGGTGCCGATCATGATGGTCGGCCTGCAAGGCTCCGGCAAGACGACCACCACCGCAAAGCTCGCCCGCCGCATGGTCCAGCGCGACAAGCGCAAGGTGCTGATGGCGTCGCTCGACATCTACCGTCCCGCGGCGATGGAGCAGCTGGCCGTACTGGGCCGCGACCTCGACATTCCGACGCTGCCGATCGTCGCCGGCCAGCAGCCGGCTCAGATTGCGAAGCGCGCGCTGGAGGCCGGCAAGCTCGGCGGCTACGACGTCGTGCTGCTCGACACCGCCGGCCGCACCACGCTCGACGAAGAGATGATGGCGGAAGCGGCAGCGATCAAAGCCGCCGCCAATCCGCATGAAGTGCTGCTGGTGGCAGACAGCCTCACCGGCCAGGACGCCGTCAACCTGGCCCGCGCCTTCGACGAGCGCGTCGGCCTGACCGGCATCGTGCTCACACGTGTGGACGGCGACGGCCGCGGCGGCGCCGCTTTGTCGATGCGCGCCGTCACGGGCAAGCCGATCAAGCTGCTCGGCACCGGTGAAAAGACCGATGCGCTGGAGGATTTCCATCCCGACCGTATCGCCGGCCGCATCCTCGGCATGGGCGACGTGGTCTCGCTGGTCGAACGCGCCGCCGCCAACATCGACGCCGAAAAGGCCGCGCGCACCGCCGAGCGCATGCGCAAGGGTCAGTTCGACCTCAACGACATGCGCGAGCAGCTGTCGCAGATGGCGAACATGGGCGGCATCAGCGGGCTGATGGGCATGATGCCTGGCATCGCCAAGATGAAGAACCAGATCGCGGCCGCCGGCATCGACGACAAGATTTTGAAGCGCCAGGTCGCGGTGATCGATTCCATGACGCGCGACGAGCGCCGTCATCCCGATTTGCTCAAGGCGAGCCGCAAGAAGCGCATCGCCGCAGGTTCCGGCCAGAGCGTCGAGCAGGTCAACAAGCTGCTCAAGATGCACCGGAACATGGCCGACATGATGAAGGCCATGGGTTCGGGCAAGCGCGGCCCGCTCGCCGGCATCGCGCAGGCGATGGGCTTTGGCGGCGGCATGAAGCCGCCTTCGCCGGAAGAGATGAAGGCGCTGCAGGAGAAGATGCAGGGTGGCGGCGGACAAGGTCTGCCCAGCCTGCCGAAGGATTTGCCGGCTGGTCTGCGCACCGGTCTGCCGAACGTTCCCGGCCTGACCGGGCTGAGCGGCAAGCCGATGCTTCCGGGCCTCGGCGGATTTCCGGGCAAGAAGAAATGAGGAATTCGTCGCACGGGTCGTAGGTGTCCCGCGCAACGCGAAATACCGATCAACCGAACAAACCGTACTTTCAAGGAGAACCAGATGTCCGTCGTTATCCGCCTCGCCCGCGCAGGCACCAAGAAGCGCCCCGTCTATCACGTCGTCGTCGCCGATTCGCGCTTTCCCCGTGATGGCCGCTTCATCGAGCGTCTCGGCTATTTCAACCCGCTGCTGCCGAAGGACAACGAGACCCGCCTGAAGCTCGACATGGACAAGGTGAAGGCCTGGCTCGCCAAGGGCGCGCAGCCGTCGGACCGTGTGTCGCGCTTCCTCGACGCCGCCGGCGTCAAGAAGCGCGAAGCGCGCAACAATCCGGAGAAGGCCGTGCCGCGCAAGGAGCGCAAGGCGCAGGCCGAAGCCGCCGCGAAGGGTTAAGGCCAGACCATGCCGGAGCTGGTCTGCGTCGCGCGGATCGGCGCCGCGCATGGTGTGCGCGGCGCCGTCAAACTGTGGACCTTCACCGAAGATCCCTTTGCCATCAGGCGCTACGGTCTGCTCTCGTCCAAGGACGGCAAGCGCCAGTTCGAGGTCGCGCAGGCGCGCGAGGCCAAGGATCATCTGGTCGCGACGTTCAAGGGCGTCACGACCCGCGATGAGGCCGAACGGCTCAACGGCATCGAGCTCTACGTTGCGCGCGAAAAGCTGCCCGCGACCGACGCGGACGAATATTACCACACCGATCTGATCGGGCTTGCCGCCGTCACCCCTGACGGCGACGCGCTCGGCCGCGTGCTCGCGATTCATAATTTCGGCGCCGGCGACCTCATCGAGATCGCTCCACCCAAAGGCCCGACGCTGCTGCTGCCGTTCACGAACGCGGTGGTGCCCGAGGTCGATCTTGCCGGCGGCCGCGTCGTGATCGCGCTGCCGCAGGAGATCGAGGGCGAGGACAAGGACAAGGACCAAGGCCGGGACGCATAACCACGACACGTGGTTTTGGTTAAGCTGGTAGCGCCGATCATCGCAAAACGGGCAGCGGTGGCTATGGGTCCCGGGCCTTCGCCGGGACGACGGATTTCTTAGGACCAATGACCAATCCCCTACCCTGGCGCGCGACGGTGCTGACGCTGTTTCCGGACATGTTTCCGGGGCCGCTGGGCGTGAGCCTGGCCGGCCGGGCGCTGGCGTCCGGGCTTTGGGAGCTGGAGGCGCGGGACATCCGGGCCTCGGCCACCGACCGCCACCGCAGCGTCGACGACACCCCGGCCGGCGGCGGGCCGGGCATGGTGCTCCGGGCCGATGTTCTGGCGGCGGCCATTGATGCCGCCGAAAGCGAACAGGATCGGCCGAAACTGCTGATGAGCCCTCGGGGTCGGCCATTGACCCAGGCCCGCGTCCTGGAGCTGGCCAAGGGTCCGGGTCCCCTGATCGTCTGCGGGCGGTTCGAGGGGGTGGATCAGCGGGTGATCGACGGGCGGGGGCTGGAGGAGGTCTCGATCGGCGATTATGTCCTCTCCGGCGGCGAAATCGCGGCCCTGGCCCTGATCGATGCCTGCGTCCGGCTGCTGCCGGGCGTGATGGGCAAGGAAGCCTCGGGAACCGAGGAAAGCTTTTCGGACGGCCTGCTCGAATACCCCCAATACACCCGTCCGCAGCTGTTCGAGGGAACTCCGATCCCCGAAATCCTGACCTCAGGCGACCATGCCAAGGTCGCTGGCTGGCGGCGGGCGGAATCCGAGGCCCTGACGGCGGCCCGGCGACCCGATTTGTCGGCCCAAATCCCGAGCAAGGCCCCGAATCGGGCCGGACGTCAAAAAACGCCAAAAAACAAGACAGACGGGTGACAAACGCTCCGGCTTGTCCTATAGGAGCGGCCACATCCGCAATAGCTGGATAGACGAATTTCGCGCAGCCCCCGTCCTGCGGCTGGGCGCGCCGATGGAGACTTACCCATGAACCTGATCCAACAGCTCGAAAAAGAGCAATTCGACAAGCTCGCCGCCGGCAAGGAGATTCCGGAGTTCGGACCGGGCGACACCGTGATCGTCAACGTGAAGGTGGTCGAAGGCGACCGATCCCGCGTGCAGGCCTATGAAGGCGTCTGCATTGGCCGCTCCGGCGGTGGGCTCAACGAGAGCTTCACCGTCCGCAAGATTTCCTACGGCGAGGGCGTCGAGCGCGTGTTCCCGGTGATGTCGCCGATGATCGACTCGATCAAGGTGGTGCGCCGCGGCAAGGTGCGTCGTGCCAAGCTCTATTATCTCCGCAGCCTTCGCGGCAAGTCGGCCCGCATCGTCGAGAAGAAGCAGGACCGCGCCACCGCCGTCAACGAGTAAGCTTTCGCTTACAGGCGAATTTCGGAGAGCGCGGGGCCAAACCCCGCGCTTTTTTGTTGCGTCTGCCGTGCGCGTCAAAGCCCTCGCGATTCCAATTCGGCCTGCTATATATTCCTGGAATGTTTCCAGATCCGACCAGCCTCTCGTCCGCCAAGCGCATCGTCATCGACGATCGCTCACGGCTGCCTGGCCGGTTCTTCGGGCGCTTCGCGACCTCGGCAACGTCAGAGCTTACGCGCGCAGCCTAAAAGCTGCGCTGACGATTTTGTTGCCCCGCGCGCCACCCGCGCAACCCGCTCTACACAACATTCCTGGAGCTGACGCTCATGTCCAAGCCGACCACATTGTACGACAAGATCTGGAACGACCATCTGGTGCACGAAGCCGAGGACGGCACCTGCCTGCTCTATATCGATCGCCATCTGGTGCACGAGGTGACCTCACCGCAGGCGTTCGAAGGCCTGCGCACCACCGGGCGCAAGGTCCACGCGCCCGAGAAGACGCTCGCTGTCGTCGATCACAACGTCCCGACCACCGACCGCACCAAGCCGAACCCGGATCCGGAGAGCATCGAGCAGATCAAGGCGCTGGCTGACAACGCCAAGGAATTCGGCATCGAATATTACGACGAGTTCGACAAGCGCCAGGGGGTCGTCCACGTCATCGGCCCCGAGCAGGGCTTTACGCTGCCCGGCACCACCATCGTCTGCGGTGACAGCCACACCTCGACGCATGGCGCGTTCGGCGCGCTCGCGCACGGCATCGGCACGAGCGAGGTCGAGCACGTGCTGGCGACGCAGACGCTGATCCAGAAGAAGGCGAAGAACATGCGCGTCACCGTCGACGGCAAATTGCCGGACGGCGTGACAGGCAAGGACATCATCCTGGCCATCATCGGCGAGATCGGCACCGCGGGCGGCACCGGCTACGTGCTGGAATACGCCGGCGATGCGATCCGTGCGCTCAGCATGGAAGGCCGCATGACCGTCTGCAACATGTCGATCGAAGGCGGCGCCCGCGCCGGCCTGGTCGCGCCCGATCAGAAAGCCTATGACTTCCTGCGCGATCGTCCCAAGGCGCCGAAGGGTGCCGCCTGGGACGCGGCGATGCGTTACTGGGAGAAACTGCGCTCCGACGATGGCGCGCATTTCGACCATGAGCTGCGCCTCGACGCCGCAAAGCTGCCGCCGATCGTGACCTGGGGCACGAGCCCCGAGGACGTGATCTCGGTGACCGGCATCGTGCCCGACCCCGACAAGATCGCGGACGAGGCAAAGCGCCTCTCCAAGCACCGCGCCTTGAAGTACATGGGCCTGACCGCGGGCACGAAGATCACCGACATCAAGCTCGACCGCATCTTCATCGGCTCCTGCACCAACGGCCGCATCGAGGATTTGCGCGCGGCAGCAAAGATTGCGCAAGGCAAGACCGTTTCAGCGCATGTCAACGCCATGGTCGTGCCGGGCTCCGGCCTCGTGAAGGAGCAGGCCGAGGCTGAAGGTCTGGACAAGATCTTCATCACGGCCGGCTTCGAATGGCGCGAGCCCGGTTGCTCGATGTGCCTCGCCATGAATCCGGACAAGCTGGCTCCGGAAGAGCGTTGCGCCTCGACCTCGAACCGCAATTTCGAGGGCCGCCAGGGCTTCAAGGGCCGCACCCATCTGGTGTCGCCGGCGATGGCGGCGGCCGCGGCGATCGCGGGTCACTTCGTCGACATCAGGGAGTGGCGCTGAGCCGCTTCCTGCAATTTGAACGATCGCGGCAAACCGCCGTTAATCGGCAGCGCCGACACTGCGTCCTCGCGACGGTTTCGCGAGGACACGCCTCATGGTCAACAAGCCTGAATATGTCGATCTGATCAGCGCGGCGACGCCCCAGCATCGGCGGCGCACCGCGCCGCTGCGCATCGTCGCCAAACCCGAGGTCGAGGAAACCTCAAGGCTCAGCCGCTGGCCGCCGGCGATGTTCAAGCAGTGGAAGCTGGAGAACCTCACACGCTGGAAGTCGGCTTCGTGGAAGCTGAAGGATTGGCTTTAAGCCACCGAATGAAAAAGGGCGCCACCGAGGCGCCCTTTTCATTTCGATCGTGCTTACCAATACCGGTACGGATGGTGCCAGCGATGCCAGCGGCAGACGCGGCGCGGGCCGTAATAGGTCCAGATGACCCGGCAGCGACGCGGATAGCTGTAATAGGGATAGTAGCCGCCGTAATAGCGCCGGTGGAAATGGCGATGGCCGTAGTAGGCGGGACGATAGCCGCCATAACGGTGATAGCCGCCAAAGCGATGAACTCCGCCGTAGCGATAGCCGCCACCATGAAAGGCGGGCGCGGCGCGGAAGCCACCACCGTGGAAGCCACCGCCGCGGAAGCCACCGCCGCGGAAGCCGCCGAAATGTCCTCCGCCACCGTGGAAGCCGCCTCCTCCATGGAAGCCGCCGCCATGTCCACCACCGCCATGTCCACCGCCACCACCGCCGCCGTGGCGAACCTGGATCATGTCGTCGCTTGCGGCCTTCGCCGCCGGCAACGCCGTCGGATTGATCGGAGTCATTGCTTCAGCACGACGCGTGGTCCCGGCCGACAGCATCAGCGTCGCGGCGGCCGCAATCCCGAGCAAGCGGATCGGGCTCGCTCTGAGACCCAATATCCTCAGCATCGATTTCTCCCTGAGTCTGGACAGCGGAGTTGCAACACTCGTTCGCGCCGCGCGTCTGCGCTGTTCATTGATGGTCGCTCCCAAGATTAAATTAGGGACGGCGACGTGAATGCCTCATGAATGAACGACGTTCCCGGCGTCGTGCTGCGACGTCACCACCACGGCCCGAAGCCGAGCACGAACGGTGCGGGCACGCCGTAAGGATAAGGACGGTAGTGGACAGGCCGCGCGTAGTAACGCGGCTCGTGAGGTGCGACACGGCGCACGGCGTCATGATGGCGCCTGTGACGCGGCGCACCGAGGTCTGTTGCGGACGCCGATGCCTTTGACTTTGCGGCATCCGGCGTCGCGGCAATGGAGACGCCGGGCGAAGCGACGATCAGCCCGAGGGCAACCGCTACTCCGATCCATCTCGTCATGACCGACCTCTGCTGCGCCCGCATGCGGTGCTGCCGGCGGGATCGGCCAACTCAGCCCCGGCGCCAGTAGCAGCTCATATGCGGCACGATCACCGTGCCGCTGGGGCGGTATTCCTGCACATAGGTGGCGTTGCACTCGCGGACCGCATCGGGACCGGGGTTGTAGCGCGGATAGACGCCGTCAGGAGTGTAGTAGGGCGTAACGCGCAGACGCGCCGGGCGCCGCTTGCGCGGCGGCGGGACATCGTCTGACGAGGCCGCCTGGGCCAGCCTGATCCCGGGGGTCGCGGTCTGGGCTTCCGCGCCAACGCAAAACTGCGAAAACAACCCCATGCACAGTAGCGTCAGCGCTGTTTTCGTTCGCATTTTTCCGCCCACTTGAACGTCCTATTCGAGGCCTACGCTCCCCGTTTTGACGGCGCCCGTCAACCTCGCCGCGCTTATAATGCCGGATGCATCGCCGCGGAACCCGCGCTAAGAGGGATCCATGTGGACGGAATTGAAAGCGCCTTCGCTGGCCGAGATGGAAGCGACGGCCCATGACATCTTCGAGCGCCTGCCGGCGGAATTTCGCAAGCTCTGCGAGGGCGTGATCATCCGCGTCGACGACTTCCCGACCGAGGAAGTCCTGGACTCGATGGAATGCGAGAGCGAGTTCGACCTGCTCGGCCTGTTCCAGGGCATCGGCCTGCCGCAGCAGAGTTTTGGCGATGTGGCGCGTTTGCCCAACATGGTCTGGCTCTACCGCCGGCCGATCCTGGATTACTGGGCCGAGCACGACGAGAGCCTCGGCCATATCGTCCGCCACGTCCTGATCCACGAGATCGGCCATCATTTCGGCCTCTCGGACGACGATATGGCCGCGATTGAGGCCCAAGAGCCGGGTTGAGCAGACGAGATCTGCCGAATTCGGCCTAGGATTTGGGGCCCGATCGCGATAAATATCGGTTCTTCTGAGCCACCCCGGGAAAGCGCAACCATGGACAAGTTCACCACGCTGGAAGGCGTCGCGGCGCCGCTGAAGATCATCAATGTCGATACCGACATGATCATTCCGAAGCAGTACCTCAAGACCATCAAGCGCACCGGCCTTGGCAAGGGGCTCTTCTCCGAGCAGCGCTACAAGGACGACGGCAGCGAGAATCCGGATTTCGTCCTCAACCAGCCCGCCTATCGCAATTCGAAGGTGCTGGTCGCCGGCGACAATTTCGGCTGCGGCTCGAGCCGCGAGCACGCGCCCTGGGCGCTGCTCGATTTCGGCATCCGCTGCGTGATCTCGACGTCGTTCGGCGACATCTTCTACAACAACTGCTTCAAGAATGGCATCCTGCCGATCCGCGTGTCGCAGGAAGACCTCGACAAGCTGTTCGACGACGCCGAGCGCGGCGCCAACGCGACGCTGACGATCGACCTGCCGAACCAGGAGATCCGCGGCCCCGACGGCGGCACGGTCAAGTTCGAGATCGACCCGTTCCGCAAGCACTGCCTGATCAACGGCCTCGACGACATCGGCCTGACGATGGAGAAGAAGTCCTCGATCGACACTTATGAAGAGAAGCTCAAGAGCGAACGCGCCTGGGCTTGACCGCAAGCTTTTAGACGAGCCCCGGTGCCATCAGCGCCGGGGCTTTTTCTTTGCCCTCGATATCCATTATAGCTTCCGCCCATGCTGCCCGACATCGTCACCTTCTGGCATGGCCCGATGGACGCTCTGCGCCAGACCTGTCTGCGTTCGCAGCTCGCGGCCGGCCACAAGGTCACGGTCTACAGCTTCGACACCATTCCCGGCCTGCCAGCGGGTGTCGGCAATGCGGAGGCGGAGGCGATCCTGCCGCACGCGTTCTCCGAACGATTGCGCCCGCCGCAGCCGGATGGAAGCTGGCGCGACTGGACCACGCTTCAGTTCAGTGACTTCTTCCGCATGAAGCTGATGGCGAAGGGTCTTGGTCTCTGGCTCGACGCTGACGTGCTGCTGCTCAAGCCTGCCGAGATCGATCCGGCAAAACCCTACTTCGCCTGGGAGCGGCCGCGCCAGCTCGGCAATTCCGTGATCTATCTGCCGGCCGAGCACGGCATCGTCGACGCCTTTGAGGAGCTGATGGAGCAGGAGGAGCTGACGCCGGACTGGCTGTCGCTGCGCCATCGCATCACCTTTGCGGTGCGCCGCCTGCGCGGCGGTTCGAACCGGCTCTCCGACATCCGCGTCGCGATCTTCGGGCCGGCGGCCCTGACCGCGCTCGCGCGCCGCACCGGCGAGCTGAGCTGCGCATTGCCGAAGCAGTCGTTCTACGCCGTGCATGCCGAGCCAAAACTGTTCTTCGACCCCTCGAACTATCTCGGCCTCGTCACCGACCCCGATATCATCGGCCTGCACATCTCGCCGAAAGGGCGCGGCGGCGAAAAGCCGATCCCGGGCAGCCTGTATGCGTGGGCGGCGGAGCGGTTCGGCTGAGCACCTAATTTGATCCAGCGCGGCGGAGAACTATCAGGGCTACTGTGCCAATGCGTCGACGTTGGAAACGCTCGATTGGGTGACCCACGGCGAACTGCATCTGCCCTGCGCATTGCTGGGTTCCTGTGCCTGCTGCCCGTCTTTACGGATGCGGGTCATTTGTCGGGGCGCCTGCTCTATGCCAACGGAGCGGACGCGCGGCAGCGATGATTGCGGCGCCGGTGACCCGCTAACGCTGTAAGCGGCTGGCAAGGACAAACATCGGCAAAGATGCAAGCTGCGCGGCGATTGCGAAGATGACCAGCGCCAGAATCGAGCGCTCATAGAGCAGACCCGTCACGACACTGCCGATCAGCCAGCCAATGCCATAGCCTCCATAGAACAGACCGAAGGCAAGGTTGCGCCTGCCTTCCGGCAGGACGGTGGCAACCAGCGCCTTGAGCAGCGTGTCCTGAGTGGCGTAGCCGATTCCCCACAATACGATGCCCACAAGCGCCGTGCCGAAGCCGCCGAAGAACACGAAGGGCGAGAACGTCGCCGACAGCAGAACTGCAACGAGCAGGACCGGCAGCCCGAAGCGATCGAACAGCTTCCCGAAAGCAAGACTGACGAGGACTCCGCATCCGGTGGAGATCGCGAGGAAGACAGGTATCCACTGCCCGGTCACGACGTGCGTTCGATCGAAATGATACGAGATCAGCTCAAAGCTCATAAGGCCGGCAGCAAAGAATGCGCCTGCGATCATGTAGCCCCAGAAGGCAGGCGAGAAATCACCGGCCGAAGCGGTCTGACCCTGCTCGAGCTTCGAAGGCACGGGAAAGCCGGCGCGCGCCACAGCGAGCGACAGGAATGCAAGCAACGCCGGAATCAGCAGCAGCAGATAGCCCAGCTGATAGCTGCCATTCCAGAAAAGGACGGCGGCAATCATGAGCGGTCCGATCGTAGCTCCGACCTCGTCGAGCGCGGTGTTGAGACCGTAAACCCACCCCTTGCCGAGTTCGCCGGTCGTGTACGAGATCATCGCCTCGACCGTCGGCTTGCGGATCGCGCGCCCGACACGCTCGGCCAGCACCAGCAGAGCGGCGACCTGCCAGTTTCCTGCAACCGCCATCGCAGGCACCGCAATCAGGTTGATGCCATAGCCAATGAAGGTGATGAGCCAATAGCGCCCGCTCTTGTCGGCAAGGTATCCGGAGAAGGGCCGCAGCGCATAGCCAAGAAACTCTCCCGCGCCGGCGGTGATGCTGACCACGGCGGCGCTCGCCCCCAGCGTAGCCATGAACGGACCATTGATGCTGCCGCCGCCCTCATAGGTGACATCGCCGAACAGATTGACGATGCCCATGGTGAACACGAACGTGAAGGCCGGCGAACTTCCTTGCCAAATGCGCATGCGGCGATGGCCCGCGCCAAGGCGGGCTCCGATTGTCCCAGCCGCTCGATGCAAAGCAACGGCCGATGACGGCGTCGGTTCCCCAAGGGACCCGCGCCCATTGTATGGAAGCGCCGAGTGACGAGGCTGAGCTACGGCTTGCTCGTCGCTGCGATCGTGTCCGCGAAGATCGCGTTGCAGGCGTCGATCCGCGACGGATGAATCAGCGTCGTGCCGTCAAAACCGAGATCGCGGCCGAAAGGCGAAGATGACTAAGAACAAAAGCTGAGCCACGCGGTTAGAGAGCAAACTCGCGAGGTGAGATCATGCGCCGTTCAGACTTAGCAACCCTCCTGTTCCTGCTCTCTGGCTTCGTTCCCGTCACCGCGTCTGCTCAGCAGACGACGCCGGATACGAACCAATCTTCCAGCCAAGCTGGCCCTGATCGCACCCCCCAACAGTCGGGCCAATCCCAAACCCAAAACACCCCAACTCAGCCGGACCGCACACCTCAGCAGTCGGACCAATCCCGCGACCGAGATCGCCGCAGCGCCGAAGACACGCGGATCAATCGAGATTGGACGACGCGGCAGCGTGGCGAGGACCGCATGGACATGGACCGCATGCGTCAGCGCCAGATGGGACGCATGATGGACCGGGATGAGGATCATCAGACCACGGGACGAAATTGGCGGCGCGACGATGATGATATGGATCGCGGCCCCGGATATGGCTCTGCGAATCGCAGCGAAGGCCGCAATTACCACGAAGTCCGGCCTCGTCCTCGCGTAAAGACCTGTCTCGAATACGAAAACGGGGACGAGTTCTGCCGATACCGCGACTAGCTGATGCGGTACGCGCCCTAGCCCTGACCCTTGCTCATCGCGGCGATCGCATCCGCGATCTCGATCGTGCGTCGGGCCATATCGGCGTGCAGGCGCTCCACCATGGCGCCATCCAGACGGATCGCGCCGCGCGAGACGTTCTCCGGCAATTCGAACGCCGCGATGATCTTTCGCGCGCGCGCGACTTCCTCCTCGGGCGGCGTGAAGATCGCGTTGCAGGCGTCGATCTGCGACGGATGAATCAGCGTCTTGCCGTCAAAACCGAGATCGCGGCCTTGCGCGCATTCGGTGGCGAAGCCGTCGGAATTGGCGATGTCGCTGTAGGGACCGTCGAGGATTTCGAGGCCGTGGGCGCGCGTTGCCAGGATGCAATGCGTGATCATCGGGATCATCGCGGCGCGGCCCGGCAGCATCTTGATCCGGGTCTCGCGCGAAATGTCGTTCGGACCGAACACGAAACCTGATAGGCGCCTCTTGGGATCGCGCCCGGCGGCAGCCAGTTCCTCCGCATGCAGCACCGCGCGCGCGGTCTCGATCATGGCCCAGACTTTTACGGTCGGCGCCGCACCGAGCTCGGCGAGACGGCGGCCGATCGTGTCGAGGTCCTCGACGCTGGAGACCTTCGGGACCAGGATGCCGTCGGGCGGAGGCCTTGGCCGCCATCGCGAAATCGTCGGCCCACCAAGTCGTGTCGAGGCCGTTGGTCCGGATCAGGATCTCGCGCTTGCCGAACCCTTTGGCCGCGATCGCGGCAGCGATCCCGTCGCGCGCCAATGCCTTCGCATCAGGCGCGACGGAGTCTTCCAGATCGAGGATCAGGCCATCGGCGGCGAGATTGCGCGCCTTTTCCAGCGCGCGGGGGTTGGAGCCGGGCATGAACAGATGGCTGCGGCGCGGGCGGGTCATGCAAGCGTTCCTTCCGGTTTCCTCGTCTCACTTCCGACCGAAGCCGATAGCATCTGGCCTGCCTATTCGAAAGGCTTGTTCGCCCCTGCGGTATATGATTAGGCATAGGCTATGAACACATTCCCAGAGCACTTGCTGGAAGGCTACAAGGCCTTCGCGACCCAGCGGCTGCCGACCGAGCAGACCCGCTACCGCGAGCTGTCGGTGAAGGGGCAGTTCCCGGAAGTGATGGTGATCGGCTGCTGCGATAGCCGCGTCTCGCCCGAAGTGATCTTCGACGTCGGCCCGGGCGAGCTCTTCGTGGTCCGCAACATCGCCAATCTGGTGCCGGTGTATCAACCCGACGGCAACGCGCACGGCGTTTCGGCGGCGCTGGAATATGCCGTGACGGTGCTGAAGGTGAAGCACATCGTGGTGCTCGGGCACGCGCAATGCGGCGGCATCCGCGCTTTCGTCGACAAGATCGAGCCGCTGACGCCTGGCGACTTCATCGGCAAATGGATGCAGATGTTCATCAAGCCCGGCGAAGTGGTGGAGCAGCGCGACCACGAAACCATGGCGCAATTCGTCGAGCGCATTGAGAAGGCCGCGGTGTTCCGCAGCCTCGAAAACCTGATGACCTTCCCGTTCGTGCAGAAGGCGGTCGATGCCGGCCAGATGCAGACCCACGGCGCCTATTTCGGCGTCGCGGAAGGGTCGCTGTTCGTGCTGGACAAGGACGCGAAGGAATTCAAGAACGCGCGAAGCGTGGCTTGAAGTCGCCCTTCGTCGGGTGGGCAAAGCGAAGCGTGCCCACCACTTCTTTCGTCATCTTGGAAAGTTGGTGGGATCCCGCGCTTACGCCGCCTTTTTCTTCGCGCTGATCAGCTTGCGGTTGATCAGGACTTCGGCGATCTGAATCGCATTGAGCGCGGCGCCCTTGCGCAGATTGTCCGACACGCACCACAGCACGAGACCGTTCTCCACCGTCGCGTCCTCGCGGATGCGGCTGATATAGGTGGCGTCCTCGCCGGCCGCTTCGTACGGCGTGGCGTAGCCGCCGGGCTCCTGCTTGTCGATGACAAGACAGCCGGGCGCCTTGCGCAGGATGTCGCGCGCTTCATCCGCGGTGATCGGGTTCTCGAACTCGATGTTGACGGCCTCGGAATGGCCGACGAAAACCGGCACGCGCACGCAGGTCGCGGAGAGCTTGATCTTGGGATCAAGAATCTTCTTGGTCTCCGCCATCATCTTCCACTCTTCCTTGGTGTAGCCGTCCTCCATGAAGACGTCGATCTGGGGGATGACGTTGAAGGCGATGCGCGTGGGAAACTTCTTATTGACCAGCTCCTGGTTGGTGTAGACGGCCTTGGTCTGCGAGAACAGTTCGTCCATCGCATCCTTGCCGGCGCCCGACACCGATTGATAGGTCGAGACCACCACGCGCTTGATGGTCGCCTTATCGTGCAAGGGCTTGAGCGCGACCACGAGCTGCGCGGTCGAGCAGTTCGGGTTGGCGATGATGTTCTTCTTCTTGAAGCCCGCGGTCGCATCCGCGTTCACTTCCGGCACGATCAACGGCACGTCCGGATCCATGCGCCAAGCCGAGGAATTGTCGATCACGACGGTGCCGGCGGCGCCGATCTTCGGCGACCATTCCTTCGACACCTCGCCGCCCGCCGACATCAGGCAGATGTCGACGTCGGAGAAGTCGTAATGCTCGAGCGCTTTGACCTTCAGCGTGCGGTCGCCGTAGGAGACCTCGACGCCCATGCTGCGGCGTGACGCCAGGGCCACCACCTCGTCCGCGGGGAATTTGCGCTCATCGAGGATGTTGAGCATTTCCCGTCCGACATTGCCGGTCGCGCCGACGACTGCGACTTTGTAACCCATCGTTCACTCTCCGACGAAAAAGCTCTTTCCTGAAGCTGAGGCTTAAACAGGAAGAGCAGCGCTTCTATGCGAGAACCGGCCTCAAGACAACGTTGGACCATGCCTGAAGGCCGTGGATGCAGTCGCCTGAGGCCCGCACGGCCGCAACCCCCACCCAAATCCAATTGGCGCTCGCAGCCTTCGCCGATGAGATCGTCGGCACGCTGGCGCGTCTGTTCGTCTATGTGGGGGCTTTGGTGCTGTTTGCCATCCTCGGGCTTGCGGCACTCGGCCAGCTGCCTGAGCTCCGCGACGATGGACCGGCGGTGAAGCCGGGTTGGAGCGTAGCCGACCGCTCGCATCCGGCCTTCGCCCTCAGCCGGCTCGATTCATCAGAAAAAACAGGAGCCTACACCATCCTCACGCATCCCGAAGGCGGCCGCAGGGACGTGATGCGCTGGGCGAGCGAGGCGGACAGGCCCGTGGCCGAGCTCGAGATTTACCGGGAAGGCGACGAATTTGACGTGGCGCGTCCGGCGACCGCGGACCTGGCCGTCCAGATGGGACTGGGCACCGCGACCCCGCTTGAGCAGGCCGGCCTGATCGACACCAAATTCGGCCATGTCGCCCTGTTCCGGCCAACGGGCACAGCGGCGGGCGCGTCGTCCTGCCTCGGCTACCTCAAGCGCAGCGAGGAGCCAGCGCTCCAGATCTCCGGCTTCTCCTGCCAGGGCGGTACCCTGCCCGAGCGGCGCGCGGCGATCGCCTGCACGTTGAACCGGCTGACGCTACTGACCTCGGGCAACGAGCCGAAGCTGGCCGAATTGTTCGCCCATGCGGAGCTGAAGCGCCGCGCTTGCACTTCCCAGGGTTCGTCGGACTGGCTGCTGGGTGCCGCGAACGCACAATTGCGCGGAGCGCTCTGACCGGCATCAAGCTCAAGTGGCTGGTATTCATGCAACTTTTGCCAACGCGCACGATTATTCCGCGCTGGTGTGACCCAATAGACCTAGTTGCGGCCGCCCGGGCCGGGCTAGTATGGGATGATATCGACTGGCGGCTTGCCGCCTGAAGGGGACGTGATGAGCTCGAAATTCTCTGCCAAATTGGCGACGTGGCTCGCGGCAGGCGCCGTGGTTGCCATGAGCCTCGCGACGCCGGCCTCGGCCGACACCAAGCCCAAGCGCTATGACGATCGCGGCCGGCATTATTACGGACCGAGCGGCCCCAACACCGTCTATCAGCAGGGCCGCACCCGCCTCTATGTGAGCAAACGCTCCTGGCTCGACGGCGGCACCGAGGTCAATCCGGGCGACCGCAAGTTCTCCGACTATGCGTTTCCGCCGGAGAACGGTCTCCCGACATTCGCGCGCGAGAACAACACCCGTCCAATCGATCGCCAGCCGCTCAGCACCCCGTCGGATGTTGGCGGGTACCCGCGGAATTTCCCGCTGTACTGAGGCGGAATTATCGACCTGAATCAAAATGGCCGGGCTCGCGCCCGGCCATTTTTGTTTGTCGTGTAGCCCGGATTTCGCGAAGCGCTCCGGGCTACGACCCTAAGCGTGCAGCTTCTGCAACTCCTTCAAGATCGCTTCGCCCATCTGGGTGGTCGAGGCGGCAATGGTGCCGTCCGACTTGATGTCGGCGGTGCGCAGGCCGCTGGCCAGCACGGCCGCGATCGCGGCATCGACCTTGTCGGCGAGATCACCCATGTCGAAGGAATAGCGCAGCGCCATGCCGAAGGACGAGATCATCGCGATCGGATTGGCGAGACCCTGGCCTGCGATATCGGGCGCCGAGCCGTGCACGGGCTCGTACAGCGCCTTGCGCTTCTTGCTCTTGACATCGACCTCGCCGAGCGAGGCCGAGGGCAGCATGCCGAGCGAACCCGTCAGCATGGCGGCGATGTCGGACAGCATATCGCCGAACAGATTGTCGGTGACGATGACGTCGAACTGCTTCGGCGCCTTCACCAGCATCATGCCGCCGGAATCGGCGAGCTGGTGCTCGAGCGTCACGTCGGCATATTCGCGCTTGTGGACCTGGGTCATGACCTCGTTCCAGAGCACGCCCGACTTCATGACGTTGCGCTTCTCCATCGACGTCACCTTGTTCTTGCGCTTCCTGGCAAGCTCGAAGGCGACGCGGCCGATGCGCTCGATCTCATAGGTGTCGTAGACCTGGGTATCGATGGCACGCTTCTGGCCGTTGCCGAGATCGGTGATGGTCTTGGGCTCGCCGAAATAGACGCCGCCGGTGAGCTCGCGCACGATGACGATGTCGAGACCCTCGACCGCCTCGCGCTTCAGGCTCGAGGCATCCGCCAGCGCCGGATAGCACACCGCCGGCCGGAGGTTGGCGAACAGGGCGAGATCCTTGCGCAGGCGCAGCAGGCCGGCTTCGGGGCGCACCTCGTAGGGCACGGCATCCCATTTCGGGCCGCCGACCGCGCCGAAGATGATGGCGTCGGCGGCAAGCGCCTTGGCCATGTCGCCTTCCGAGATCGACACCTTGTGCGCGTCATAGGCCGAACCGCCGACCAGGCCGGTGTCGGTCTCGAACCTGGCGATCCCGGCCGAATTGAGCCAGTCGACCAGCCGCTTCACCTCGCCCATCACTTCGGGGCCGATACCGTCGCCGGGGAGCAGCAGCAGCTTGTGGGTCGCCATGACGTTCTTCCTCCGTTTCGTCATGCCCGGCACAAGGCCGGGCATGACGGCGCTCTTGAATTTCGGCCGGAGTGCTAGAGCGGCGTTGCGCGCTTGGCAAGACACCATTGCCGCCTCGCGGCTGTGCAAGGCAGGCAGGGCCTGCCACACTGCGCATGCCGGAGTACCCCTTGCCCGCCCAAGACTGTTTTGCTCAAGACCGCCGCCCTCCACCCGACGCCCATCCCGCGCGGCTGATCCTGACCCTGTCGCTGGCTGCGACGGTCGGGCTCGGCATCGGCCGCTTTGCCTATGCCCTGGTGCTGCCGGACATGCGGGAAGACCTCGGCTGGTCCTACTCGGCCGCCGGTTTCATGAACACCATCAACGCCGTCGGCTATCTCGTGGGCGCGCTTGTGGCATCCCGGCTGATCCAGCGCGTCGGCTGGGCGGCCGCGATCCGCGGCGGAACCCTGGCCTGCGTCGCCGCCCTTGCGACTTGCGCGCTGACCGGGAATTTCGTTGCATTGAGCCTGGCGCGCCTCGTGCTCGGCTTCGGTGCCGCCGCCGGTTTCGTCGCCGGAGGCGCGCTGGCCGCTTCGATCGCGCAATCGCGCCCGCAGCGGGCCAATTTCCTCCTCAGCCTGTTCTATGCCGGGCCGGGCATCGGCATTCTCGCATCGGGCCTGATCGCCCCGTTCACGCTTCAATATTTCGGGCCGGGCTCGTGGTGGATCGTGTGGTGGGCGCTGACGCTGCTGTCCGTCGTGATGACCGTGCCGCTGTTCCTGGTCCGCATCGAGAGCGGGGTGCGTTTCTCGCAAGGCGGCCAAGCCGCCTTCGCGATTGTGCCCGTACTGATCTATCTCGCCGGCTACTTCCTGTTCGGCGCGGGCTACATCGCCTACATGACCTTCATGATCGCCTATGTGCGCGACGGCGGCGGCGGCCCCGCGGCGCAGGCGGCGTTCTGGAGCCTGATCGGTCTCAGCGCCTTCGTCACGCCGTGGGCCTGGCGCGGCGTGCTCGCGCTCGATCGCGGCGGACTTGCCACCGCCATCATCCTCGGCACCAACGCGCTCGGCGCCGCCCTGCCGATGCTCGGGCATTCGCCGGCATGGCTCGCGGTCTCCGCCGTCGTGTTCGGCGTCGCCTTCTTCGCCGTGGTCGGCTCGACCACCGCCTTCGTGCGCTTCAACTATCCGCCGGAGGTGTGGCCGACCGCAATCGCGGCGATGACGATCTCGTTCGGCGTCGGCCAGACGCTCGGCCCGATCGTGGTCGGCGCGATCACGGATGCGCTGGGGAGCTTGAGTTACGCGCTGAATGTGTCGGCGGCACTGCTGGCGTTGGGTGCGATTGCGGCGCTGTGCCAGCGCAAGGTGGGGCCGAAGGGCTCGGTGCCGTAGGACAGCGTGACTAGCTCCCGCTAAACGAATTATACCCCTGGTCCTCCCAATAACCGCCCTTGTAGTCGTTGGTGACTTCCATCGACACGACGTATTTCGGGTTCTTGAAGCCGAGCTTGGTCGGCACGCGGATCTTCATCGGGAAGCCGTAGGCGCGCGGCAAGATCTCGTTGGCGTATTTGAACGTCATCTGGCTCTGCGGATGCAGCGCGGTACGCATGTCGAGCGGAGAATTGTAGCCGTCCTTGTCGGCGCACTGGAACCAGACGTACTTTGCGCGCGTGTCGGCACCGATCAGCTTGAGGAAGTCGCGCAACGGCGTGCCGGTCCAGCTGCCGATCGCGCTCCAGCCCTCGACACAAATGTGACGGGTGATCTGCGTGACCTGCGGCAGCTTGTACAACTCCGGAAGCGTCCACGACTTCTTGTTGTCGACGAGGCCGCGGACTTCGAGCTTCCAGTCGGCGCCGTCGACATCCGGCGCGTCGTCGAGATCGTAATAGGCGTTGAACGGAAACGGCTTGGTGATCGCGCTCTCGGGGAATGTCGGCGCCAGCGCGTCGGGATTGAAGATGAAATCCTGCACAGCGTCGTTGAATTTCGAAACCCTCTTGAGCATCTCCTCGGCGGAGGACGAGTCGATCACGTCGCAGCCGGTGAGCAGCGTCAGCGCCCCCAAGCTGGCGCCGCCCGCGATGAAGCGGCGACGGCTGACATCAGGCATCGTCTTGAGGGAGTCCTTGATCAGCAGCCGCTTGTCGACGCCGGGGATCAGGAATGAGCGTTTTGCCATGGTTCTTGCTCCGCTCAACGGCCGATGATCATCGCGCGCAGGCTCTTCGGCACCAACAGCGCGAGCACAACGTGAATGACGAGGAAGGCGCAGATCGCGGCCATGCAGAAGAAATGGATGTAGCGCGCGGTCGGATAGTCGCCGAACAGCATGACCAGCCAATGCAGTTGCACCGGCTTCCACATCGACAGACCCGACAGCACGATCAGCACGCCGACCACGATGATGCCGGCATAGAGCACGCGCTGGACGTAATTGTAGACGGTGAGATCGGCATGGCCGAGCTTGAAGGTCAGCGCCGCCCTGACATCGTGAAGCACGCCGGACGGGGTGATCGGCAGCAGTTTCTTGCGGAAGCGGCCGGTGGCGAAACCGGTGACGAGATAGGCGAGGCCGTTGATCATCAACAGCCACATCGCCGCAAAATGCCAAAGCAGGCCGCCGGCGAGCCAGCCGCCGAGCGTGTAGTCGCGGGGAAAGGTGAAGCCGAACAGCGGCGAGGCGTTGTAGATCTGCCAACCCGACAGGATCATCAGAATCATGGCGAGGGCGTTGATCCAGTGCATGACCCGGACCCAGGCCGGCTGGATTACTTTGGCCGGGGCGGCGCTGACCTGCTCATCGGTGACTGTGAGGCTCGACATGATGGTTCCGTCCTGAACATCGTCTGACAGCAATTATACGCCGATGCTTCCGCTTTCGTTACGCCCTGTCCGACATCGAATCGATACCGGCGAGCTATCGAGGTCACAATAAAGCGAGCCGGGTATCCCCGGCTCGCTTTTTCGTCGCATCCGGTTCGGGGATGAAGCCGGACCGCGCGGGGTTACGTCGCGGGCATCAGCACGGTATCGACTACATGAATCACGCCGTTGGACTGGTTGACGTTGCTGATCGTCACCATCGAGGTGCCGCCCTTGGCATCGACGATCCAGACCTTGCCGTCCTGCTTCTTCACCGTCAGTTCCTCGCCTTCGGCGGTCTTCATCTTCTTGCCGTCGGTGAGGTCGGAGGCCTCGAGCTTGCCGGGCACGACATGGTAGGTCAGGATCTTGGTCAGAGTCGGCTTGTTCTCAGGCTTGACCAGAGTGTCGACGGTGCCGGCCGGCAGCTTGCCGAAGGCGGCGTTGGTCGGCGCGAACACTGTGAACGGGCCCTTGCCTTCCAGTGTCGGCACCAGGCCGGCCGCCTTCACCGCCGCCACCAGCGTGGTGTGGTCCTTCGAGTTGACGGCGTTCTGGACGATGTTCTTGGACGGGAACATCGCGGCGCCGCCGACCATGACGGTCTTTTCCTCGGCGCGGGCGGGCGCGACGACGGTCGCGGTGATGGCCAGGGTGCTGAACGCGGCGGCAGCGAGATAGGCAATACGCTTCGACATGGAGAGTCTCCCGATTGGATGGTGACCGGCATCGGCCGGCGTTCGAGTTGGGCAACAACAGTGGCTGCGAACCTGTGAGCGTGAAGCAGCAGCGCCGTCGTTGGCTCAAACTACGGGAGGGTTTGCGATGGGGTTTCGAACAATAATTTATCGTGATGCGTGAAACTATGTGGGAGATGCTTCGTGGGGTGCATCAACCCGTCATTGCGAGGAGCAAAGCGACGAAGCAATCCAGACTGCTACCGCGCACGCATTTCTGGATCGCTTCGCTTTGCTCGCAATGACGCGAGCGGCTCTACGTCCTGCTAATCCCTGTTGTGCGGCGTCTGGATAAACCCGCGATTATGCGTCGGGCTGATCAGCAGCTCGTTGATGCACACCCGCGCCGGCATGCTCGCGATGAACGCGATGGTGCGGCCCAGATCTTCGGATTGCAGCATCTTCGCCTGCTCGGCCTCGCTCGGCACCACCGGGCGCAGCTTCAGGATCGGGGTCGCCACCTCGCCCGGCATCAGGCAGCAGGCACGCAGGCCGTTGACGCATTCGTCCATGTTGAAGGAATGGGTCAGCGCCAGCACGGCGTGTTTGGTGGTGGTGTAGGCCGGGCCCGGCATTTTCGAGACGTGGCGGCCGGCCCAGGACGAGACGTTGATGATGGCGCCGTCCTGCTGCTTGCGCATCGTCGGCAGCACCGCGCGCATGCAATAGAGCACGCCGTTGAGATTGACCTGGACCAGTTGGTCCCAGCCCTCCAGTTCCATGTCCTTCCAGCTCCGCTTGGGGACATTGATACCGGCATTGTTCACGAGCAGGTCGATCCGGCCGTGCTTCGCGACGATTTGATCGGCCGCCTTCTGGGCTTCGGAGGCGACCGACACGTCCAGCGCGATCGCCTCGGCCGCCCCGCCGTCCCCGGCGATCTTCGCAACCACGCTATCCAGGGCGTCCTTGCGGCGGCCCGAGACCACGACGATCCAGCCGTCGGCCGCGAGCGCCTCGGCACCGGCTTCCCCGATCCCGCTGCCCCCGCCCGTGACCCAGGCCACGCGTTTCCCGTTTTTGGTCATGCAAACTGTCTCCGTTGCTTCATTGGGGCGGTTTTTGCTAATCCAGCCCTCGGTTTTGACCGGCCTTGTCTGACGAGCCTTGTCGTACAAGTTCCTGCGGTCGAGGAAATCTTGCATGAACCCAGCTGCCAACGCCAACCTGTTTTCCCGCCTGTTCGACGGCCTGGACGATCCGAAGCGCCTTGCGATCGAGACGCATGACGGAGGGCGCATCAGCTATGGCGATCTGATCGCGCGGGCCGGTCAAATGGCGAATGGGCTGGTCGCGCGCGGCGTGAAGCCCGGCGATCGCGTTGCGGTGCAGGTCGAGAAATCCGTGGCCAACATCGTGCTGTACCTGGCCACGGTGCGGGCCGGCGCGGTCTATCTGCCGCTCAACTCCGCCTATACGCTGAACGAGCTCGACTACTTCATCGGCGATGCCGAGCCCTCGCTGGTGGTCTGCGATCCCTCCAAGGCGGAGGGCCTTGCCCCGATCGCCGCCAAGGTGAGGGCAAAAGTCGAGACGCTCGGGCCGAACGGCAAGGGCTCGCTGACAGAGGCCGCCGACAAGGCGAGCAGCGAATTCGCCACGGTGTCGCGTGCAAACGACGATCTCGCCGCGATCCTCTACACGTCGGGCACCACCGGCCGCTCCAAGGGCGCGATGCTGACCCATGACAATCTGGCATCGAACTCGCTCGCGCTCGTCGGCTACTGGGGCTTCACCGACAAGGACGTGCTGATCCACGCGCTGCCGATCTACCACACCCACGGCCTGTTCGTGGCCACCAACGTGACGCTGTTCGCGCGCGCGTCGATGATCTTCCTGCCAAAACTCGACCCGGATCTGATCATCAAGCTGATGGCGCGTGCCACGGTGCTGATGGGCGTGCCGACCTTCTATACCCGCCTGCTCCAGAACGCCGGGCTATCGCGCGAAACCACAAAACACATGCGGCTGTTCATCTCGGGCTCGGCGCCGCTGCTGGCCGAAACCCATCGCGAATGGTCGGCGCGCACGGGGCACGCGGTGCTCGAGCGCTACGGCATGACCGAGACCAACATGAATACGTCGAATCCCTATGACGGCGAGCGCGTGCCCGGCGCGGTCGGCTTTCCCCTCCCCGGCGTCTCCGTGCGCGTCACAGATCCCGAGACGGCCAAGGAACTGCCGCGTGAAGAAATCGGCATGATCGAGGTCAAGGGCCCGAACGTGTTCAAAGGCTATTGGCGCATGCCGGAGAAGACCAAGGCGGAATTCCGCGACGACGGCTTCTTCATCACCGGCGACCTCGGCAAGATCGACGCCAAGGGCTATGTCCACATTCTCGGCCGCGGCAAGGATCTCGTGATCTCCGGCGGCTTCAACGTCTACCCCAAGGAAATCGAGAGCGAGATCGACGCCATGCCCGGCGTGATCGAATCAGCCGTGATTGGCGTGCCCCATGCCGATTTCGGCGAGGGCGTCACGGCCGTGCTGGTCTGCAACAAGGGCGCCGATGTGAGCGAGGCGGCGGTGCTGAAGGCGCTCGACGGCCGGCTGGCAAAGTTCAAGATGCCCAAGCGCGTCTTTGTCGTCGACGAGCTGCCGCGCAACACCATGGGCAAGGTGCAGAAGAATATTTTGCGGGATACGTACAAGGATCTGTACGCGAAGAAATAGGGGCGCAATCGCTCCGGGCTGGGGGACATGAACCGAGAGCAAGCAAAAAAGATACACAAACACCTGCTCGATGCTGCCGCGGCATTCCGCCGAGCTGAGGCCGCGATCGTCGATGTTGGCGATGACGGCAGAAAGCTGTTTGCAGAACCGCTTGTAACGGCGGTTTTCCATTTGCAGTTCAAGCTTCTGCGACTGATCTACAAAAGATACCCTGACCTGGAGCCGCCGCTACCGCCGGCAACAATCGACAGCACAGTTCGCTGGGAGGAAGTCTCGCTGCCGCCGTCGGTGCTGGAGACCGATATCGATCGAATCATTTTCTCCGTGATGAAACCTCGCTGGCAGAAGGTGGCGATGGTCCTTTACTGCGCGGCGGAGAAGGTCGAGGAGGGAGAGCTAGGCGCACCTATCGAATATGAAGTGTTCGCGGCCCGCATTCAGGCGTTGGTCGAGGCCGACCTCCTGGATGCGCAAGGTGATCTCCGGGTGTGGACTCGGAGCGAAGTGAGATTGAAGGACCGGTCGGTTAACTAGCGCCCACCAGGCTCAACACAAACCGGCTGCCGACAATGAAGAGATAACACCCGAACGCCACCTCCAGCGTCCGCTTCGACATCGCGTGCGCGGCTCTCACGCCGAGTGGTGCGGTGACGAGGCTCATCGGCATCACCAGGACGGCGCCGATCAGCGAGACGTAGCCGAGCGCGAACGGGACCTGCAACGCTGCGACCGCTGGATAGCTCGCTGCGGCCGGCCAGCCGGCATAGATGTAGCCAAGCGCGCCCGGGATCGAGATCAAGACCGCGAGTGCCGATGAGGTCGCCACTGCCTGATGGATCGGCCGGCCGTAGAACGTCATCAGCAGGTTCGAGAACAGGCCGCCGCCGATGCCCATCAACGTCGACAGAATGCCGACGCAGAAGCCGTAGATTCGCATCAGCGGACCCTTCGGCAAGTCATCTCCGAGCTTCCAGCTCTCGCGCGCGAAGATCAGCCGTACCGCGGCCGACCAGGCGACGGCGACGAACACGATCTTGAACAGCCGCTCCGGCGCGTAGCGCGCGACCACGCTGCCTGCGATGACACCGATTACGATCGGTAGCCGCCAGACGCGAAGGATGGGGATGTCGACGGCGCCGCGCTTGTAATGCGCCTGGAACGAACGGATCGAGGTCGGGATGATCACGGCCAGCGATGTGCCGATGCAGAGCGGCATACGCACTTCCAGTGGCACGCCTGCGATGCGGAAGCATTCATAAAACACCGGCACCAGAATCGCGCCGCCGCCGATGCCGAACACGCCGGCCAGAAATCCCGAGACCGCGCCCGTTGCGATCAGCAGCAGCGCGAGTTCGACGATCTCCTTGATATCGAGACCTGCAATCACCCCTGACCTGCCCCCCGCAACTCGTCGCAACGTCTCCGAAGCATGCGCCCGGACATGGTTGCGCGGAAAGCTGTAAGCGATCTGGTTTGCGCGGTCGACACATCGCATTTGCGGGCTGGGGTGGAATGCAGGCTGCGCATATCCAGCAGATGCCCCAAAAATGGTGAAGCGGCAGCTTGCAGACCGGGTCGGGAGGTCAGCTGGCACACGCCATCGGAAGTTTGGACGGATGGTCCGTTTAGAGGTGTTCCAACAGCGATTTCAATGACGATGGACGGGAAGCACGAAGAAATGAATAACTATTCTATATTTGGTCCGTGGGCCAGCGCTCTGGTATACCAGGCACCGGATTGGCCTTGTTTCATCAACGCCATAGCGCTGAACGCCGGTTCGATTGATGGCGAATTGGTGATTGCGCAGGTCAAATCGACTCCGTAAATAGAGCCGACCTTCCGCGATCCCCGCGCGCCCATGCTGGGCCGCAATAAAGCAATCGAAGCCCATGACCGCACGGATCGAACGACCGCTTTCTCCCCACATGCAAGTCTACCGCTGGACGCTGACGATGGCCCTTTCCATCGTCCATCGCGCCACCGGCATCGCCCTTTACGCCGGGACGCTGCTACTGGTCTGGTGGCTGGTCGCCGCAGCCTCCGGCCACGCCGCCTACGCCACCGTCCAGGCGTTCACCGGCAGCATCATCGGCCGGCTGATCGTGTTCGGCTACACCTGGGCGCTGATGCACCATACGTTGAGCGGCCTCCGGCACCTGGTGTGGGATCTCGGTTACGGCTTCAAGGCCAATGAGCGCGAAGCGCTGACCTGGGGCGCGCTGATCGGCGGCATCGTGCTGACGGTGCTGATCTGGATCATCGCCTACGCGATCGGAGGTGTACGATGAGCGCAGCCAACACCCCGAAGCGCAGCATGCGCACCCCACTTGGGCGCGTCCGCAATCTCGGCGCCGCACATTCCGGCACCTCCGATTTCTGGCGCCAGCGCATCACCGCCGTCGCGATGACCCTGCTGATGCTGCCGGTGATTGTCGTCGTGATGATGACGCTCGGCAGCAACCAGGCCGGCGCCAAGGTGATCCTCGGCTCGCTGCCGATAGCGGTGATCATGCTGCTCTTCATCGTCGCCAGCGTCTGGCACATGAAGATCGGCATGCAGGTCGTGATCGAGGACTACATCCATAACGAGAAGCTGAAGCTCATCTCGGTCATGCTCAACAATTTCTTCTCGATCGCTGTGGCGTTCGCCTCGACCTACGCGATCCTGAAACTTTCCTCCGGAGTGTAACCCATGGCCACAGGAACGAATGGCAAGGGCAACGGCGCTCCCGCCACCAACGGAAAAGCCTATCCGATCGAAGACCACACCTATGACGTCGTCGTGGTCGGCGCCGGCGGCGCGGGCTTGCGCGCCGTGGTCGGCTGCGGCGAAGCCGGCCTCCGCACGGCCTGCATCACCAAAGTGTTTCCGACCCGCTCGCATACGGTCGCGGCGCAAGGCGGCATCTCGGCTTCGCTCGGCAACATGCACAAGGACGACTGGCGCTGGCACATGTACGACACCGTGAAGGGGTCGGACTGGCTGGGCGACCAGGACGCGATCGAATACATGGTGCGCAACGCGCCCGAGGCGGTCTACGAGCTCGAGCACTGGGGCGTGCCGTTCTCGCGCACCGAAGACGGCAAGATCTACCAGCGCCCGTTCGGCGGCATGACCTTGGACTACGGCAAAGGCCAGGCGCAGCGCACCTGCGCCGCCGCCGACCGCACCGGTCACGCCATGCTGCACACGATGTACGGCCAGTCGCTGCGTCACGCGGCCGAGTTCTTCATCGAGTTCTTCGCCATCGACCTGATCATGGACGACCAGGGCACCTGCCGCGGCGTCGTCGCGATCAAGCTCGAGGACGGCACGCTGCACCGCTTCCGGGCCCAGACGGTGATTCTCGCGACCGGCGGCTATGGCCGCGCCTATGCCTCCTGCACCTCGGCGCACACCTGCACCGGCGACGGCGGCGGCATGGTGCTGCGCGCCGGCCTGCCGATGCAGGACATGGAATTCGTGCAGTTCCACCCGACCGGCATCTACGGCTCGGGCTGTCTCGTGACCGAAGGCGCGCGCGGCGAAGGCGGCTATCTCGTCAACTCCGAAGGCGAGCGTTTCATGGAGCGTTATGCGCCGTCGGCGAAGGACCTCGCCTCACGCGACGTCGTCTCGCGCGCGATGACCATCGAGATTCGCGAAGGCCGCGGCGTCGGCAAGAAGAAGGACCACATCTTTCTTCATCTCGACCACCTCGATCCCGCGGTGCTCGCCGAGCGCCTGCCGGGCATCTCCGAATCGGCAAAGATCTTCGCCAATGTCGACGTGACGCGCGAGCCGATCCCGATCGTGCCGACCGTGCACTACAACATGGGCGGCATCCCCACCAATTATCACGGCGAAGTGCTGACCAAGAAGGACGGCGACGACAACGCCATCATCCCCGGTCTGATGGCGATCGGCGAAGCGGCCTGCGTCTCCGTGCACGGCGCCAACCGCCTCGGCTCGAACTCACTAATCGACCTGGTCGTGTTTGGCCGCGCCGCCGCGCTGCGGCTGGCCGAAAAGCTCACGCCCAACGCCAAGCAGCCCGAACTGCCGGCGAATTCGGCCGATCTCGCGCTCGGTCGCCTCGACCATTACCGCTACGCCTCCGGTGGTACGCCGACCGCAAAACTGCGCGAAGGCATGCAGCATGTGATGCAGAACAATTGCGCAGTGTTCCGCACCGGCGACATCCTGAGCGAAGGTCAGAATCTGATCGAGAAGGTCCACAGCGGCATCACCGACATCGCCGTGTCCGACCGCTCGCTGGTGTGGAATTCCGACCTGATCGAGACGCTCGAATTCGACAATCTGATCTCGCAGGCGGTGGTGACGATGAACTCGGCCGCCAACCGCACCGAGAGCCGTGGCGCGCATGCTCGCGAGGACTTTTCCGACCGCGACGACAAGAACTGGATGAAGCACACGCTGGCCTGGCTGGAAGACTCCGGCAAGGTCAAGATCGAGTACCGCCCGGTTCACGACTACACCATGACCAACGACGTCCAGTACATCCCGCCCAAAGCTCGCGTTTACTAAGCGGCGCGCGTGTATTGATCGAACAGCGAAGGCCTTGATCGAAATGGTTGAATTCGCACTTCCGAAGAACTCGAAAATCACCGGCGGCAAGTCCTGGCCGAAGCCCGCGGGCGCGACCGAAACGCGCGAATTCCGCGTCTATCGCTGGAACCCGGACGACGGCAAAAATCCGAGCGTCGACACTTATTACGTCGACACCCATGATTGCGGTCCGATGGTGCTGGACGGCCTGATCTGGATCAAGAACCATATCGACCCGTCGCTGACCTTCCGCCGCTCCTGCCGCGAAGGCGTCTGCGGCTCCTGCGCGATGAACATCGACGGCCAGAACACGCTGGCCTGCACCCGCTCGATGCACGACGTGAAGGACGGCGCGGTGAAGATCAATCCGCTGCCGCACCAGCCGGTGGTGAAGGACCTGGTCCCCGACCTCACCAATTTCTACGCGCAATATGCGTCGATCGAGCCGTGGCTGAAGACGACCTCGCCGACGCCGCAGAAGGAATGGAAGCAGAGCCACGAGGACCGCGAGAAGCTCGACGGCCTCTACGAGTGCATCCTCTGCGCCTGCTGCTCGACCTCGTGCCCGAGCTATTGGTGGAACAGCGAGCGCTATCTCGGTCCCGCCGCGCTGCTCCAGGCCAACCGCTGGGTGTCCGATTCACGGGATGAGGCCACCGGCGAGCGCCTCGACGATCTCGAGGATCCGTTCCGCCTCTACCGCTGCCACACCATCATGAACTGCGCCAAGGCATGCCCGAAGGGCCTCAACCCGGCGGAAGCCATCGCCGAGCTCAAGCTCAAGCTGGTCGAGCGCCAGATCTAGGCGTCATTCATGCTGCGATGCCCGGCCGAAACGGCCGGGGCATTTTCTATGGCGGGCGCCTGTTGGAGTAGATTTCTCCTCCGCTCCGTGAGCGAGCGCACCGGCGAATTGCAACCTCCGGTTATCGCCACAAGCCGCTTCCTTCCCGGCGTAAAATTCAAGTAAGCTCTCCGGTGGGGGACCGGAGCGACCGTGCAGGGCGCGCAACGCAATTCGCTGAGACTGTTGCAGTGGATGATGGGCGCATCCCTGGCGCTCCCGATTGCGTTGTTCGCGATCGCATCCTCGATCTCCTACACCTCGACACACGACATCGCCGACCGCGAGATCGAGCGCACCCTCGATGTCGCACATGAGCACGCACTCAAGGTGTTCGAGACGATCGACCGCAGCCTCGCCGAGCTCAACGAGGTGGTGCGCGGCCTGCCCGACGACGTCATCCGCTCGCGCGAACCGGCCCTGCACCGCCGCCTGAAGCAGCTGACCAATGCGCTGCCGCAGCTCAAATCGGCCTGGATATTCGATGCGGACGGAAAGTCGCTGGTCAACAGCCTTGCCTCGCCGCCGCCGGAGCAGAGCTTTGCGGACCGCGACTATTTCTATGCCCATGTCGACCAGACCATCGGCACATTCATCGGCGCCTCGCTGACGCCGCGCGCGCCCTATCAGGGTGCGCGCTTCTTCGGGGTTAGCCGCCGCCGTGACTCCGACGACGGCGGTTTCATGGGCGTGATCCAGGCCTCCGTCCTGCCGGAATATTTCGAGAGCTTCTATGCCAGGATCGGCTCCGATCCCGGCAGCTTCTTCGCGATGGGACGCACCGACGGGGTGGTGCTGGCGCATCTTCCGCGGCTCGACCGCGAGCTTCGGCTCGATCCCAACGGACCGGTCGGCCGGAACATCGCAGCTCACCCCGAGCACGGCCTCATCACCGTCGCATGGCCTTCGGACGGGATCGAGCGCCGCATCGGTTACCGGCGCGTCGCCGAATATCCGATCTATGTCAGCGCGGGGCTCGAGACCTCGGCCATCCGCGCGCGCTGGTTCGCCACCATGGGCCAGCATCTGGTGTTCGGCGTTCCCGCCACCGCGCTGCTGTTCCTGCTGCTGGCGTTGGCGATCCGGCGCACCCAGCATCTCCAGGCCGAGGCCGCAGCGCGGCGTGAAGCCGAGGAGGCGCTCAAGCACAGCCAGCGCCTGGAGGCGCTCGGGCAGCTCACCGGGGGCGTCGCGCACGATTTCAACAACCTCCTGACCGTGATCCGCGCCTCCGTCGACCTGTTGAACCGGCCGCAACTGAGCGAGGAGCGGCGCCAGCGCTACATCACCGCCATCGCGGACGCGGTCGCACGCGCGGCCAAACTGACATCGCAGCTGCTCGCGTTTGCGCGGCGCCAGACCTTGAAGCCTGAGGTGTTCGACGTCGGCGCGCGGATGCAGTCGCTGCACGACATGCTCGCGACGCTGCTCGGACCCGCGATCGAAATCGCGATGCGGCTGCCGGCCGAGCCCTGCCTCGTCAATGCCGATGCAAGCCAGTTCGAGACTGCGCTGATCAACATGGCGACCAATGCGCGCGATGCCATGCACGGCAAGGGCAGGATCGTTTTCAACGTCGAGACCGTGACGACGATTGCGAAGACGCGGGCTCCCGTCTCGGGCAGCCATCACCGAACAGGCACCCATGATCTTCCAGGTCATCTGGGCTTCGTTAGCATTGCCGTCAGCGACACTGGCATCGGCATTCCGGCTGCGCGGCTCGAGCGCATCTTCGAGCCGTTCTTCACCACCAAGCAGGTCGGGCACGGCACCGGTCTCGGACTGTCGCAGGTGTTCGGCTTCGCCCGGCAGTCCGGCGGCGAGGTGACGGTCACCAGCGAGGTGGGCCAAGGCAGCACCTTCTCGCTCTATCTGCCGCGCGTGGCGCCGCACCTGCTGCCGCAGCGGCAGGCACCGAACACGGCCCCGGCAGTGGCCGGCAGCGGCATGTCGGTGCTGCTGGTCGAGGACAATATCGAGCTCGCCAATTTCGCCGCCGACGGCCTCACCGAACTCGGCTACAGCATCACGCTGGTCGACAATGCAACCGATGCGCTCGCCGAGCTGGTCATGGACGCCGATCGCTTCGATGTCGTTTTCTCGGACATCGTGATGTCGGGCATGACCGGGCTCGATCTCGCGCAGGCGATCCGCGACCGCGGCATCGGCGTGCCGGTCGTGCTGACGACCGGCTACAGCGAGGCACTGTCCCAGGACGGCAATTTCGAGCTCGTGCAAAAGCCCTACGCAATCGATCAGCTGTCGCGCATCCTGCATCGGGTCGCCCGGCTCCGCCGGGTGCGTGGCGGCGCTGCCGAATGATCCGGCACATGGAATCAGGACAAGATGATGAAGATGGTCAAGAAGGCGGCGTGAGGCGTAGCTCGGACGGTGCGCAGCGCAATCCGGGAAAGCCCGTACAGACGTCTTCCGCCGTTGGAGTCCCCGGCAAAACCGGCTATGCATGCGCCGCTTGCAACGAGGACTCTGACTTGACGACCGACAATGCCCCTTCGTCCGCGCCATTCGGCGCGTTTGCGCCGAATCCGGCGCAGGCCGCGATCATCGGCCTCGCACAACGCTCGGGGCTGAAGCGCGGCGCATTCCGGCCCTGGATGTCGCGGCTGGTCAATTTGCTGCGCGGTGGTCCGGTCGACGTGACGTATCAGGGCGCATCGTTCCGGTTCTATCACCAGGGCAGCGCGACCGAGCGCGGTGCGCTGTTCAATCCCGGCTACAATCTCGACGAGCTCGACTTCCTGCGCCAGCACACCCCAGCGGGCGGCGTGTTCGTCGACCTCGGCGCCAATGTCGGCACTTTTGCGCTGGTGATGGCGCAGCAGGTCGGGCCATCAGGGAAAGTGGTCGCAATCGAACCGCATCCGATGACGTTTGGGCGGCTCTCATTCAACCAGGCCGCATCGAAAGCGACGCAGGTGCGCCTGGTGCAGGCTGCCGCAGGCGACAGCGACGGCGAGCTCATGATCGAGAGCGGCGGCGGCAATCTCGGCGCCACGCATGTCGTCACCGGCACCGCCAGCGCGGAGGCCATCAAGGTCCCGTCGCTGCGGCTGACGCGCATTCTCGACGAGGCCGGCGTCACGAAGGTGGACGCGTTGAAGATCGACGTCGAGGGCTTCGAGGACCGCGTGCTGATCGGTTTCTTCCGCGACGCGCCGCAATCACTATGGCCGCGCGCGGTGGTGATCGAACATCTGTCACAAAAGGAATGGCAGCAGGACTGTATTGCCGACATGACCGCGCGCGGCTTTGCCGTTGCGCGCAAGACGCGGAGCAATACGTTCCTGTCGCGCTGACGACGAACGACGGAGGTTGCGATGATCGACCATATGGGCTTTTCGGTCTCCGACTATGAGCGCGCCAAGGCGTTCTACGCCAAAGCGCTGGCGCCGCTCGGCTACAGCCTGATCATGGAGGTCACGCAGGAGCAGACCGGCCACGATCCGGCCGCCGGCTTCGGCGCCGACGGCAAGCCGGATTTCTGGATCGGCGGCGAGGGCGCGCTGAACAAGCCGGTGCATGTCGCGATCAGGGCCAAGGACCGCTCCGCGGTGGACGCGTTCTACAAAGCGGCCTTGGCCGCCGGCGGCCGCGACAATGGACCACCCGGCATTCGGGCGCATTATCATCCGGACTATTACGGCGCGTTCGTGCTCGATCCCGACGGACACAATATCGAGGCGGTTTGCCACGCGCCGGAATAGATAAGTTCCGTCTTTCGGCCGGAACCTCGTTCCGGGCCCGCCGTTGTCGTCTCTTGCAACAGGGAGCACGATATGGCCAACGACAATGCCCGCGACGTTGACCGCGATTTGGACCGCGATTTGAACCGCGCCTGGGATCTGATGAAGACGATCGGATTCGCGATGCTGGTGACGCGCGACGGCGACAAGCTCCGGGCGCGGCCGATGAGCGCCTATCTCGATCGCAACGCGAACACGATTTATTTCCTCACCGACGCGCGGCGTCACAAGGACGAGGAGATCGCGCGTCACCCGTCCATCAACCTGTCGTTCGCGGATGCCGGCAGCCAGAAGTACGTTTCACTGACAGGCACCGCAATCGTCTCCAACGACCGTGCGAAGATCAAGGAGCTGTTCTCGACGCCGGCCAAGGCGTGGTGGGACTCTGCCGAAGATCCGAACATCCGCGTGCTCAAGGTCACGCCTGATGATGCCGAGTTCTGGGACTCGCCCGGCACCGTGATCTCTTATGTGAAGATGGCGGCTGCGGCGGTGACAAACACGCGGCCCGATATCGACGATAACCGCAAGGTCTCGATGTAATGCCGATCGAGCCGCCCGAGATTCCGCCGTCGACACCCGGCACGCCCGCCGAGCCGCCGCCGGGGATTCCGCCCGGTAATCCGCAGCCCGAAATCGCGCCGCCGGTGCGCGAGCCCGGCTCGCCAGCGCCGCCCGACGAATTGCCGGGCCGCATGCCTGAAGAGATTCCATCGCGCGGACCGAACGGCCCGCTCACACCGAATCCCGCGAAGGACGCAAGTCCGCCGCGGGATCGCGTTTGAGACCGAGCATCAGGTCTGAGGCAATTGCAACCTGCGCCTGAATGCGCAATGAACGTCACTTATAGTGCGGTGATTTGCGTGCAGAAATAAATCGGGCCACGACCGCTTTGTCCGCCACAATCCGGCCTAACGCGTAGCTGTTCATCCCAACGTGTCGTCAAAGAACCTTCCGGGGAAGTTCACCATCATGACTAATCTTCGTTTCGTGCTGCTTGCCACCACGGCTCTGACCGCGATGCAATTGGCAAACTCGGCATCGCATGCGCAAAGCGCAGCGCCGCTCGTGGTTGCGCAGGCGCAGCCACAGGAAACCGGCCCTGACGGAAAACCGAAGCAGCCGCCGAAGGGACCACCAGCGGCCGCGCCTCCGGCGGCGCCCGCGCGCCCGGCCGCACCGCCGCCCGCAGCTGCACCGCCCCATCCGCCCGCGGCGCCTCCGCCGGCCGCCGCACCGCCGCGCCCAGCAGCGCCGCCACCGCCACCTGCGGCCCGTCCGACGCCCCCACCGCCGCCTGCCGCGCCGAAGCCGCCTTCGCCGCCGCCGGCTGCGGCTCCGCAACAGCATGCGCCGCCTCCGGCACCGCCCGCGGCGCGCCCGGCTCCCACACCGCCGCCCGCCGCAGCTCCGCAGCAGCACGCGCCCACGCCGCCGCCTTCGGCTCGCCCGACGCCACCGCCGCCTCCCGCAGCGGGCCCTTCGGGACGGCCCGCGCCTGCTCCCACGGCGACGCCTGCTCCGGCACCTGCCGCTCCCACAGCGCGCCCGGCGACGCCTAATGCCCCAACCGCCACGCCCGCTCCGACAGCAACCCCTGCGCCGACTGCAACCCCGGCTCCGCGCAGCACGCCGGGCACGCCGCCGACCGGCCGCCCCGGTGCACCGCCCCCTGGCGGACGTCCTGGCGCGCCTCCGGCCGCAGGGTCACCTGCTCCAGGCGCTACACCCGCACCGACCGCCACGCCGGCACCCGGTGGCGCTCCGACGCCGCCGCCGTCCGGACGTCCGGGTTCGGCTCCCGCACCCGGCGCTACCCCGGCCCCGACAGCGACGCCGGCCCCAGGCGGCGCCGTAACGTCCCCGCCCGGTCGTCAGGGTGGAACCCCTCCTGCTGGCGCGCCCGCTGCGGGAGCTCCACCGACCCAGCCGCAGGCAGGTGTCCCACCCCGGCCGACGCCTCCCCCCGGGGCCGCAGCGCCGAGCACCGTCCCCGGCTCGGCGGCCGCAACCCCACCGCCCAACAGGGCGCAATACGCTCCGCCGACGGTTGCGCCGGCCTTCCGCGCCGCGCCCACGACGACCACACCCCTGCCACCACCGCCGCGTCCGCCACAGCGTGATCTGACGCCGATCGCGATCGGTGCAGGTGTCGTCGCCGGTGCTGTGATCGGCGCCACCATCGCCGACTACCGCAACCAGCGACGCGAATCCGTCGAAGGCGGCCGCACCGTTTACACCGAGCCGGACCGCATCATCGTTCGAGATCCGGGTGGGCAGACATACGTCCGCGGCAACGATCTCTATCGCTTCCGCTATGGCGCCCGCGACATCCGCACCGACACTGTCGGCGGCGATAACCGCACCGTGGTGATCCGTCCCGACGGCAGCGAGATCATCACCGTGGTGGGTCAGGACGGTCGATTGCTGCGTCGAATCCGCAGGGACCCAGCCGGGCGCGAGATCATCATCATCGACAACAGCTACCGCGATCCGCGGTCGGTCGGCGGCTTCTACGTCGACGCGCCGCCTCCGGTGGTCAACATTCCCTACGATCGCTACATCGTCGACGCCGAGGAGGCGTCGCCGGACGTGATCTACCAGACCATGGTGGCACCGCCGGTGCAGCGGATCGATCGCCGCTACACGCTCGACGAGATCCGCTACAGCCCCAATGTTCGCATGCAAATGCCGAGCATCGACGTCAACACGATCAACTTCGAGACAGGATCGTGGACCATCCCACCGGACCAGGCGGAGAAGCTGCAAGCGATCGCCGACGGTCTCAACCGCGCTATCCAGGCCAACCCGCGCGTGGTCTTCCTGATCGAAGGTCACACCGACGCGGTCGGCAACGACGTCGACAATCTGTCATTGTCGGACCGCCGTGCGCAATCCGCGGCCGAATTGCTGACCCAGCAATTCAGTGTGCCGGCTGAGAACCTGACGTCGCAGGGCTACGGCGAGCAGTACCTGAAGGAGCAGACGCAAGAGCCGAGCGCGATCAACCGGCGCGTCACCGTCCGCAACATCACGCCATTGCTCAACGGCGGCCAGGCCTCACTGCCGCCGCCCCCGCCCGGCACTGCGCCGCCGCGCTGAGGCGACACACAAATGCAAAATGGCCGGGAGCGATCCCGGCCATTTTTTTCGTCATTGCGAGGAGCGAAGCGACGACGCAATCCAGACTGCCGCCGCGGAAAGATTCTGGATTGCTTCGCTTCGCTCGCAATGACGAACGAAATCGCAATCCCTGTTCCGGCTAATCCTTGTCGTTCTCCAGCCGGAATATCTGCGAGCCTTCGCTGCCCGAGAGCAGACCCGTGTCGCTGTAAAGCTTCAGCTTGGCGCGGGTATCGTTGATGTCGAGGTTACGCATGGTGAGCTGACCGATGCGGTCGGCCGGTGTAAACGCCTCGTTCTCCACCTTCTCCATGCTGAGCCGCTCCGGCGCATAGGTGAGGTTGGGGCTCTCGGTGTTGAGGATCGAATAGTCGTTGCCGCGGCGCAGCTCGAGCGCCACCTCGCCGGTGACGGCGCGCGCGACCCAGCGCTGCGCGGTCTCGCGCAGCATCAGGGCCTGCGAATCGAACCAGCGACCCTGATAGAGCAGGCGGCCGAGACGCATGCCGCTGATGCGATATTGTTCGATGGTGTCCTCGTTGTGGATGCCGGTGACGAGGCGCTCATAGGCGATGTGCAGCAGCGCCATGCCCGGCGCTTCATAGATGCCGCGGCTCTTGGCTTCGATGATGCGGTTCTCGATCTGGTCGCTCATGCCGAGGCCGTGGCGGCCGCCGATCGCGTTGGCTTCGAGGAACAGCGCGACGGGATCGCTGAAGGTCTGGCCGTTCAGCGCAACCGGCTGACCTTCCTCGAAACGCACCACGACCTTCTCGGCCTTGACGCTGCAGTCGTCGCGCCAGAACGGCACGCCCATGATCGGGTTGACGATCTTGATGCCGCTGTCGAGGCTTTCGAGATCCTTGGCCTCATGCGTGGCGCCGAGCAGATTGCTGTCGGTCGAGTACGCCTTCTCGGCGCTCATCTTGTAGGCAAAGCCCTGCGCCGTCATGAAGGCCGACATCTCGGCGCGGCCGCCGAGCTCGTCGATGAACTGCTGGTCGAGCCAGGGCTTGTAGATGCGCAGGCCCGGATTGGTCAGAAGGCCGTAGCGGTAGAAGCGCTCGATGTCGTTGCCCTTGAAGGTCGAGCCGTCGCCCCAGATGTTGACGCCGTCTTCCTTCATCGCCGCGACCAGCATCGTGCCGGTGACGGCGCGGCCGAGCGGCGTGGTGTTGAAATAAGTGATGCCGCCGGTCGAGATGTGGAAGGCGCCGGACTGGATCGCGGCGATGCCTTCGTGGACGAGCTGCGTGCGGCAATCGACCAGCACCGCTTTCTCGGCGCCGAACTCCATCGCCTTGCGCGGGATCTCGTTGTAGTCGGCTTCATCCGGCTGGCCAAGATTGGCGGTATAGGCGTAGCAGCGCGCGCCCTTCTGCTTCATCCAGAGCAGCGCCGCGCTGGTGTCGAGGCCGCCCGAAAAAGCGATACCGACTTTCTCACCCTTGGGCAGGCTTTTCAGGATCGTGGTCATGGGGCTTCCAATCGGTCTCGAAGGGCTGATGTCGTTTCACGGGTTGACCGCGCGATTATCAAATTTCGCGGGTCTCGGCACCCATTTAATGGCTCAAACTGAGGGCTCGGCGCCCGTCTTGCGGCCGAACAGGCGCTGACGAAGCCTGTAGGCGGGCCAGTTCAGCCGGGTCAGGGTGGCATCGACCGCCGCGTCCGAGAACCGGGTCCGCGGCCAGCGGTAGATCAGCGCGAAGGCAAACCAGATCACGACGAAGGTCACGAGGCCGGCGATCGAGACATCGGTGAAGAAGTGGCCGCCGAAGGCCATCCGCAGCCCGCTGGTCACGAGGCCGAACACCACCGCTCCGGCATAAGCGAGCGGCCGCCACGCCGGCGGCGCCAGTGCCGCCGGCGCCAGCGTCCAGAACGCGGTCGCGCCCTCGCCAGAGAAGAACGAGCAGTTGCGCGCGCAGCCGCCGCGCGGATCCCACCACGGCACGAATTGCTGGTCGCCGGCAAACTGCGTCACCACCACCGGGCGCGGCCGACCCCAATAGGTCTTGAAGGTGAGATTGGTCAGGATGCCGGCCGACAGGATGATCGTGACCAGCAGGAAGACGATCGCGCGCCCCGATACCATCAGCGGGCGGTCGGGACGGACCATCTTGACCACAAGCGCGATCAACGGAGGCAGCACGAACGCCCAGGAGACCCACATCGCGGCATCGCGCGCGAAGCCGGCCCAGCCGTTCAGCTTGAGCGGAAACGACTTGGTGTCAGGGTCGAAGAACAGCGCAGCAAGCTTGAGATCGAGCTCGGGATAGAGGCCGAAAACGACGCCGATCACGAGCCACAGCGCCAGGGCGATGAAGAGTCCGGTCCGGTTCATGGCGCGCGGTTTAGCGGAGTGGGGCGGGGATGGAAACCCCGGCGGAAGCAAGGAAAGTCACCGCGAATCCGGCCTTGAATTCGCCGGCAGCGGCGGAGGCGGCGTGCGCGGGGGCGGCGGATTACGCCAGGCACCGGCGTTGCGGCCGGCGATCAGCCAATAGACGATTCCGGCGACAATACCGGCACCGGTCATGATCTCCAGATGCCGCCGCACCACGCCCTCGAACTGCAACGTATCGGGGTGAAAGGGGATCAGGCCGAGATAGCAGGCGAGCCCGACGATGCCACCGCCGCCGGCGTAGGCAAGCGCGCTGCGGATGTAGAGCGCTTCGGTGATCGCGACGATCACCGCCGCCGGCACCAGCGCAAAGCCCGAGACGAAGATGAAGCCGAAGCCGAGCAGGATGTCGATCGCGCCCTGATCGACGGGGCCGGCGCCAAGATCGGCAAATTCCGGAAACAGCAGCGCGACGACGACGATCATCCCGCCGACGAAACAGGCGGCGAGGAAGCCGATGAAAATGACGATGAGGCGGCCGATCAGGGACATGACGCCAAAACCACCATCATTGCGAGGAGCCCGCGACAAAATTGCGAAGCAATTTTGCGCTGGTGCGACGAAGCAATCCAGACTGCTTCCGCGGTGACATTCTGGATTGCTTCGCTTCGCTCGCAATGACGAGGAGGCGAGAGCGCGAGCATGATCAGGTCAATCCGTCATCGCCATGGCGCGCAGCGTCTGGCGTTCGCGCACCGAGAGCTTTTCAGTTTCCGACTTGAGCTGGCCGCAAGCGGCGAGAATATCGCGGCCGCGCGGAGTGCGCACCGGCGAGGAATAGCCGGCGTTGAAGATGTATTCGGAGAACTTTTCGATCTGGTCCCAATCCGAACATTCATAGGCCGTGCCGGGCCAGGGATTGAACGGGATCAGATTGATCTTGGCGTGAACGCCCTTGAGCAATTTCACCAGCAGCTTCGCATCGTCGAGCGAATCGTTGACGCCCTTGAGCATCACATATTCGAAGGTGATGCGGCGCGCGTTGGACGCGCCGGGATAATCTCGGCAGGCTTGCAGCAGCTCGGCGATCGGATATTTGCGATTGAGCGGCACGAGCTCGTTGCGCAGCTCGTCACGCACCGCATGCAGCGAGATCGCGAGCATCACGCCGATCTCGTCACCGGCACGCACGATGTTCGGCACCACGCCCGACGTCGATAGCGTGATGCGGCGGCGGGAGATGCCGATGCCTTCATTGTCGCCGACGATGAGCAGCGCATCGCGCACCGCCTCGAAATTGTAGAGCGGCTCGCCCATGCCCATCATCACGATGTTGGTGACACGACGCGTGCCGTCCTCGCGATCGGCCCAGTCATTCAGACGATCCCGCGCGACCATCACCTGTCCCACGATCTCGCCGGCGGTGAGATTGCGCACCAGCCGCTGCGTGCCGGTGTGGCAGAAGGAGCAATTCAGCGTGCAGCCGACCTGGGAGGACACACACAGCGTGCCGCGATCGGTTTCGGGGATGTAGACGCACTCGACTTCATGCGCCCGCTCGACATTGTCGCCGCTCGGCAGCCGAAGCAGCCATTTGCGGGTGCCGTCGTTGGAGACCTGCTCCGCCACGACTTCGGGCCGGTCGACGGTAAAGCGCTCAGCGAGATCGGTCCGAATGCCCTTCGAGATCGACGTCATATCGTCGAAGCTCCGGGCGCCGCGGAAATAGAGCCAATGCCACAGCTGCTGCACGCGCATCTTGCGCTGCGCCGGCGCGACGCCGATCTCGCCGAGGCAATCGGCAAGCTCGGTGCGCGACAGACCGACGAGCGAGGGCCTCGCCGGCGGCACATAGGTTTCGAGCGGAGTCTTCTCCACCAGTGTTGCGTTGTGCGGCTCGGTCATCGGTTGCCTGAGATTGCTGCTGTCTCGTCATGGCCGGGCTTGTCCCGGGCATCCACGTTCTTTATCCGCCCGTAGCCAGCGCGTGGATGGCCGGGACAAGCCCGGCCATGACGGCTGTACCTTGGGAATAGCCCCTATATAGCAACCGGAACCGCCGATTGCGACCGTGATACCGCCCGCAGCCTTAACGCCTGCAATCCTGCGAAATCCGGTCAAGCGCCTGCGCGAGGCCCTTCAGCGAGAAGGTGTCGGTTGTCTCGGTTCCTTTGGCTGAGACGCCCTTGACCACGAGATCGGCGGATTTGCGCATGGCCTCGACCATCCGCTCTTCCTCGGCCGCGTTCTTGATCCAGAGACCGTCGCCCTGCGAGTACATGGCGAAAGCGCCGCCGCCGACTTCGACCGAGGATTCGGAGCCCGGCTTCAGCGCGTAGCCGATCATGACCGAGACTTCGTTGTTGACCTTCTCCGCCGGGCGGGTGGAGACGAAGGCATAGGCTGGATCGCGCGGCCGATTCGGCGGGTTGGTCTTCGACGACGACGGCTTGGCCAGCGCGAAGCAGACCTTTTTGCCGTTGGGCGCGGCCGAATAGGCGCCCCAGGTGCCGAACTGGCCGATCAGGGTTGGCTCGGCGCCGCCCGCAACCGCCGCGGGAGCGGCCATCGGCTTGCTCTCGGGCTTTGCAGCCGTCTTTCCGGTCGTATGGGCCGCCGGCGCAGCCGATTTCGGCGCGGCCTCCTTCGGTGCAGTTTTGGGCGCCGGTTGCGCCGTCTGCGCCCGCGCGGAATTGGTGATTCCACCGGCTGCCACGCCAGTCATTAGAGCTAAAATCAGCACCCGCCACATGCTGGAGTGGTTCCCTCAATATTGTGACTGGAAGATGGCCCGGCCGCGCGTTGTCCCCGCGGCAGGGATAGCCGGAAAAGTCCAATTTGGGAAGGCAGTTAGGGAAGGTTGCGGTGACTAGGCCCTGGATCGCGCCGCACGCTGCTCCGTCCATTGCGCATCGGTCCAGCGCAACAAATCCTCGGCGCCGGAGCTGCGCAAATGCGCGCCACCGTCGATCACCACCATCTCGCCGTTGATGTAGCCGGCACGATCGGAGATCAGAAAGCTGGCGAGGTCGGCGAGCTCGCTGTGCTCGCCGGCGCGCCCCATCGGGTTGCGCGCGGCCCACCCTTCGTCGCGGCCCTCGGGGCGAAGCTGCCCTGAGGCACCAGCGGTCGGGAACGGTCCTGGCGCGATCGCGACGGTGCGGATGCCCTTCGGGCCCCACTCGACCGCAAGACTCTTGGTCATCGCCAGCATCGCCGACTTCGCCATCGCCGACGGCACGGTGAAGGCGCGACCGGTGATGGTCGAGGTCGAGAGGATCGAGAGCACGACGCCGCCATGCTTGCCCTCGATCCAGCGCTTGCCGGCGGCAAGCGTGCAATACATCGCGCCATGCAGCGTCGGCGCGAGGATCGCATCCGCTGCACGGAACGACAAATGCTCACTCTGCGCGATGAAGGTCGCAGCGGCATTGTTGACGAGAATATCGAGCGGCGCCTCGCGCCAGATGGCATCCATCATGCTCTCGACGGCGGTGCCGTCGCGGATATCGCAGGCCACGGTGGTGATCTTGCCGCCGGTCTCTTCGCGCATCTCGCTCGCCGTCGCTTCCAGCCGATCGAGCTTGCGACCGCAGATCACGAGCTCCGCACCGAGCGCAAGGAAGCGGCGCCCCATCGCCGCGCCGAGACCCGAGCCACCACCGGTGACGAGGATGCGCTTGTCCCTAAGCAGGCTCGTTTCAAACATCGTTTGAATCCTTCTTGTTATTTCGTCGTTGCGAGCGAAGGCAAGCCATCCGGAAACCGTACCGCGGAAATAGCCTGGATTGCTCACGATGACTGGAGGATAGGCCGGCGCGCAGTTTCTACAAAGAAACCGGATTGTCGCCCGTACCTAAATCCGGCAGAAACGGGCAAACTGTAATTCCACTCGAAACGCCCAAGGTGCCGCCATGAAAGCCATCCTCTGCTCGCAATATTGCCAGCCCGACGATCTCGTTCTGGCCGACGTGCCGGATCCGGTGGCAGGTCCCGGCGAAGCTGTGATCGCGATCAAGGCTGCGGCGCTGAACTTCTTCGACATCCTGATGATCCAGGGCAAGTACCAGATCAAGCCGCTGTTCCCGTTCTCGCCGGCCGCCGAAGTCGCGGGCGTGATCGAGAGCGTCGGTCCCGGCGTGACCGACGTGAAGGTCGGCGACCGCGTCGTGGCCTCCTGCGGCCACAACGGCGCGCGCGAAAAGATCGCGCTGCCGGCGGCATCGATCGTGAAGATTCCCGACAATCTCGACTATGACCGCGCGGCCGGCATCATCATCATCTACGGCACGGCGCTGCATGCGCTGGAAGATCGCGCGAGCCCGAAGCCGGGCGAGACGCTCGCGGTGCTGGGCGCCGCCGGGGGCACGGGCCTTGCCGCCTGCGAGCTCGGCAAGCTGATGGGCCTGAAGGTGATCGCCTGCGCCTCGTCGGACGAGAAGCTCGAATTCGCGAAAGCGCATGGCGCCGAGCTGACGTTGAACTACGGCAAGGAAGATTTGAAGGAAGGCTTGCGAAAACTTACCGCCGGCAAGGGCGTCGACATCATCTTCGATCCGGTTGGTGGCACCTATGCCGAGCAGGCGTTGCGCTCGATCGCCTGGGAGGGCCGCTTCCTGGTGATCGGCTTTGCCGCCGGCGACATTCCGAAGATGCCGCTGAACCTCGCACTGCTGAAGGGCTGCGACATCCGCGGCGTGTTCTGGGGCGCCTGGACGCGCATCAACCCGGAAAAGAACCGCGCCAATCTCGAGAAGCTCGTGAAGTGGACGGCGGAAGGAAAAATCTCCTCGCATGTCGACCGCGTCTTCCCGCTGGCACAGACTGCCGACGCGCTGAAGGTGCTCGCGGGACGCCAGGCCATGGGCAAGGTGATCTTGCATCCGTGAGGTCAGGGGCGACGCAGTCGCCCCATGCGCAACCGTCATCGCGCGAAAGCCGGCGCTGCTGAAGCTGCGCCGGTTTTTTCGTGCGCGCTCCATGGTGAAAATGCCATCAACCATCACCGCCAAAATTGCGGTGCATTCCCCCGCCTCGCCGTAATCAAACCCAAATGTTTCCCAATTCGCGCAAACCGCCGTCGTTTTTTGGGCTGAATCGGACGGCGATTTACCGGTTCCAGTTTGCGGGGCGCTTCTGGACAATAACAAGAAGACTGGAGCCGGGAAGGCCCCTGCGTTGCGTAGTAATGGGGAGCATCACACCATGGAGACGACGGCATACCGTCCGTCCAGGGAGTCGGGGGCGTTCGACTCCGATCAATCTGCGTCACATCCGCCTGCCAGGTCCTACATCCGTGCGCGCGCCGCACGGGCCGATATTTCAGATGATCCAATGCCGCTGTTCCTGTCCGATCCGCTCGGGGCACCGGACCCATTGGAGTACGCGCCACCGGGTTTGCGTCCCAGAACGAGGATGGTCTCGCGCGTTCTGGCCGCCATTCTGGTGGCGTCCACCCTCGCGATCCCGGTCACGTTGTTTCAGTCCGACCTTCGCCGGCTGCTGGCCGGCGATGCCGGAGGCTGGACCGACACAGCCGCGCAGCAAATTGCGACACCGGTCGGTCCGCCGGCCGCCCGGCAGACCCCGCTGAAGGATCCCGCCCGCGTAACCAACCCGATGCTGGCGAGCGCCGACCCGCAGGCCCTCCCTGCACCGTCGACGCCAAGCCGCGAAGCGATCGCGACCGCCTATCAGATCGCGCTGCAAACCCAAGGTCCCGTGCCGGCACCGGCGCCGCTCGTGGCGCAGCTTCCACCACCCGAGCCCGTCAGGGCACTCGATGCCGAGACGCTGGCAGGGCTGATGACGCGCGCAAGGAGCCTGATCGGCATCGGCGACATCACATCGGCGCGTTTGCTGCTCGAACGCGCGGCCAATGCTGGGGATGCAACGGCCGCGCTTCTGCTCGCACAGAGCTATGACCCCGCGGTGCTTGGCACCAGCGACGCGCGGAGCGTCATTGCCGACGCATCGGTCGCACGTGACTGGTACCAGCGAGCTGCATCACTCGGATCTGCGGAGGCACGCCAGCGCCTCGCCCGGTTTCAGAACTAGAACTCTTCAGGGAACATCATGCGTAACACTTTGCGAATGGCGCTTGCCGCCATCATGACGATGTGTGCCTTCACCGCCCGCGCCGAGCAGACCGAATACGATCCGGCCAAAGTATCGGACAGTTTGAAAGCCATCTTCCAGTTCGGCTCGAGCTCGACCAAGCAGGCGCTGAACGCCAACACCGTCACGCTGATAACAGGCACGATCGGCGGCACCTATGTGCAGTTCGGCGCCGATCTCGCCTCCGTGCTCGACGACGGCAACAAGATTCGCGTGCTGCCGATCGTCGGCCGTGGCTCGGTACAGAGCGTCGCCGACATCCTGTTCCTGCAAGGCGTCGATCTCGGCGTCGTGCGGGCCGACACGCTCGACTATCTCGAGCGCAAGGGTTTTGCCAAGGACATCAAGCGGCAGTTCACCTATGTGACAAAACTCTACAACGAGGAGATGCAGGTGATCGCACCGAAATCGGTTGCGACGCTCAAAGACCTCGAAGGCAAGACTGTCAGCGTCGATCTGCCGAACGGCGGCACCTTCGTCACCGCGCTCACCGTGTTCGAACGGCTCGGGATCAAGGCAAAATTCGTCTATGTCGAGCAGCGCATCGCGATGGAAAAGCTGAAGGCGGGCGAGATCGACGCCGTCATCGTGGTCGGCGGCAAGCCGTACAAATCGGTCTCGACGTTCGGCAATGACGGCCGCTTTCATCTTGCGAAGGTCGACTATGCCAAGCCGCTCCAGAACGACTATCTGCCGGCGACGCTGACTGCAAAGGACTATCCGAACCTGATCAAGGAGGGCGAAAGCGTCGACACGATCGCGGTGCCGGCGGTGCTCGCGCCCTATAATTGGGCGCCCAACACCGAGCGCTACCGCAAGCTCGCGCTGTTCGTGGACGCGTTCTTCACGAAATTCCCTGCGCTCCAGAACCCGCCTTTCCATCCCAAATGGAAGGAGGTTTCGCTCGCGGCACCGCTGTCCGGCTGGAGCCGATTGCCGGTGGCGCAGCAATGGCTCGACAAACACGGCGTCGAGCCAGTGACGCAGAAGCGCTTCGAGGCCTTTTTGAAGCAGAGCTCCACGGCTGCGAAAGTCTCCGACGCGGACAGGGAGACGCTCTTCAAGCAATTCCAGGCGTGGGACGCGGAGAAGGCGCGGGCGCAAGCTGGGCCGGAGAAGAAGTAGCGAGCGCTCGTATCCACACACTCAGTCGTCATCGCCCGGCTTGATGACCGGGCGATCCAGTACCCCGGACGCGGCAATGATTGAACCGAACGGTCGCGGCGTACTGGATTCCCCGCCTTCGCGGGGAATGACAGCGTGCTTGTGGCGAACGCTACGACACGGCTCCTAGATCGCCTCCACCTCATCCACCCCGCGCTTCAGTGCGGCGCGGGCGGCTTCGCGATGCTCGTTCGTGATGTGGCTGGCGACCATGCGGATCGCGGTGGCGAGCACGGCGGCGTCATCGGTGAAGCCGAGGATCGGCATCACGTCGGGAACGAAGTCGAACGGCAGGATGAAATAGGCGATCGCCCCGAGCAGCGACGCCTGGATATGGCGCGGCGTCTGCCGGTCGAAGGCGCAGTAATAGGCGGCGAGCAGATCCTCTGCGAAAGGCAGTTGCGCGGCGACACGCTTCAGCTTGCGCCAGAAACGGCGGCGCACGCTCTCGCGATCTTCCGCGAGCCGGTCGGCCGGCTCGAAACCAACGCTGTGCTCGGCAGCCATGGTCGACAAACTCCACTTCAGCCAAGGGTGGCGTCAGAGCGGCAGATCGCCGCATCGCGTGCTGATCACAAGATGGGGACGCGGCAGCGCCTCGCAAGATGTCAGCCTGGTGTCAGCTTGGCGATGGCGTTCATCGCCTTGGCAAGCTCGATGTCGAGCGCGGTGACGCCGCCGGCATCATGGGTCGCCAGCACCACCTCCACCGTCTTGTAGACGTTGCGCCATTCGGGGTGGTGGTCCATCTTTTCGGCGACCAGCGCGACGCGGGCCATAAAGCCGAACGCCTCGTTGAAATCCTTGAAGACAAAGGTCTTCCCGATCGCGTCGCGTCCTTGAACCACGGTCCAGCCAGGGAGTCCGCCCAGCGCCTGCCTGCGCGCCTCCGCCTCGAGCCGTTCTGCCATCGTCGCCTCCGTCCTTCAGGGGAACTTTACCCTAACACCGTGCTGGCGCCCCGGGTTCATACGGGATTTGTGCCGTCCGCTAACCATGACGGAGATGTAACCCCGCCGGACAGGAAATTTGCTACACTTGCGGGTGTAAATCGCCGGCCAAGATGAAACTGAACCTCAAGCGACTGTTCGGGAGATCGATGACCGGGGGATTGGACCTGGCTGAAGCGCCCACCCCGCCTTCGCCGCGATCAGCGGCGCGGAAGACGGCGCTCGTATCTCTGGCACTCGTGCTTGCGATCGTGGGCGCGCTTGCCGGCGGCTATTATTTCGCGATGCGGCCGGTGACGCTGAAGATCGCGGTCGGTCCCGCCAACAGCGATGACCTCAAGGTCGTGCAGGCGCTGACGCAGGCCTTCACTCAGAACAAGAGTCAGGTGCGGCTTCGGCCGATCCAGACCGACGGCGCCACAGCCAGCGCCGAGGCGCTCGCGGAAAGCAAGGTTGATCTCGCCATCGTGCGCGGCGACGTCGACGTGCCGAAGAACGCGCAAGCGGTCGCGACCCTGCGCAAGAACGTCGTGGTGCTGTGGACCGTGCCCGGCAAGGGCAAGAAGAAGGGCGCGAAGATCACCAAGATCGCGCAGCTCGCCGGCCATCGGGTCGGGGTGATCGGCCGCACCCAGGCTAACGTCAATCTGCTCAAGGTGATCCTCCAGCAATACGGCGTCGATCCTGCCAAGGTCGAGGTCATACAGTTCCCCGCCAACGAAGCCGCCGAGGCGATCAAGGCCCAGAAGGCCGATGCCTATCTCGCGGCCGGCCCTGTCAACAGCAAGATTACGTCGGACGCGATCGCCGCCACTGCCAGGGAAGGCGGCACGCCGGTCTTCCTCGCGATCGATTCCGCGGATGCGATCGCGCAGAACCATCCGGTTTATGAAGCCTCGGAGATTCCGGCCGGCACCTATGGCGGCTCACCCGTTCGCCCCGACGACGAGGTCAAGACGATCAGCTTTTCGCACCACATCGTGGCGCGCAAAGGCGTATCCGAAACCAACATCGCCGCGTTCACGCGCCAGCTTTTTGCCGTGCGCCAGCAACTGGTGACTGAATTCCCGCTGGCGGCGAAGATCGAAACGCCCGACACCGACAAGGATGCGGTGATCCCGGTGCATCCCGGCGCGGCCGCCTTCGTCGACGGCGAGGAAAAGACCTTCCTCGACAAATACAGCGATTACATCTGGTGGACCCTGATGGCGCTCTCGGCCATGGGCTCGATCGGCGCCTGGTTTGCGGGCTATTTGAAGAAGGACGAGCGCGACAACAACAATCATCAGCGTGAACGCCTGCTCGACATGATCGCGGCGGCACGCAAGAGCGAGACGACCGAAGACCTCGACCAGATGCAGACCGAGGCCGACGACATCCTGCGCAATACGCTGCGCTGCTTCGATCACGGCGCGGTCGAAGAAGCCGCGCTCACCGCCTTCAACATCGCGCTCGACCAGTTCCATGCGGCCGTCGCCGATCGTAAGGCTGTGCTGTTCAGCCTGCCGCAGAACCTGCAACGTGCGGGCGCGCAGTTCAGGGCCGCCGGCAGCGCGTAATCGCTGCGTCACATTGTCTCGATATAGCGTCGGACTTCACCGTAGCGGCCGCCTTGGGCGGTCCGCGTCACGCGATATCGAGACCGTCCCATGAACATCAAATTTTCACGCCGTCGTTTCCTGACGACCAGTGCCGGCGCGCTTGGCGCGGTCGCAATGCCCCATCTCTCCCGCGCGGCCGACCGGCCGGCTGTGACCCATGGCGTGCAGTCTGGCGACGTCACCGTCGACGGTGGCGTGGTCTGGGCGCGCGCCGACCGTCCCTCGCAGATGCTGGTCGAAGTGGCGACGACGGAGTCGTTCAGGGATGCCCGCGCGCTGCCGCCGATCGCGGCGCTGCCCGAGAGCGACTTCACCGCAAAGATGCTGATCGAAAACTTGCCGGGCGGGCAGGACATCTTTTATCGCGTCCGCTTCCGCGACCTTTCGCACACCGCGGTGGAGAGCGAGCCGGTGACCGGCCGCTTCCGCACCGCGCCCGCCGACCGCCGCAACGTCAGCTTCGTCTGGGGCGGCGACGTCGCAGGACAAGGCTGGGGCATCAATCCCGACGACGGCGGCATGTTCACCTTCTCGGCGATGCGCAAGCACCGTCCGGATTTCTTTCTGCACTCCGGCGATACCATCTATGCCGACGGTCCTATCCAGTCCGAGGTAAAGCTCGCCGACGGCAAGATCTGGAAGAACGTTACGATCCCCGAGAAGGCCAAGGTCGCCGAGACGCTGGACGAGTACCGCGCCGCGCACAAATACAATTTCACCGACGACAACGTTCGCGCCTTCAACGCCGAAGTGCCGATCTTCGTGCAGTGGGACGACCATGAGGTGACCAACAATTGGTCGCTGTCGAAGGAGCTGCCAGCGACCTACAAGGAGCGCGACGTCACGCTGCTCGCGGCGCGCGCAGGCCGCGCCTTCCACGAGATGTATCCGATGCGCGAGAGCATTGTCGAGCCCGGCCGGGTCTATCGCCAGATCTCCTACGGCCCGCATCTCGAATTGTTTGTGCTCGACGAACGCGGCTATCGCGGCCCGAACGGCCCCAATCTCGAGACCGCTTACGGCCCGGCCAGCTACTTCCTCGGCCCGGACCAGATGGCCTGGCTCAAGCGCGGCCTCCTAAATTCGCGCGCGACCTGGAAGGTGATCGCCTCTGACATGCCGCTCAGCCTCGTCGTGTCAGACACGCCGAAGGGCGGCTCCGAGGCGTTTGCGCAGGGTGACGGCCCGGTGCGCGGCCGCGAATTCGAGATCGCCGACATCCTGCGCTTCATCAAGATGGCGCCGATCAAGAACACCGTGTGGCTGACCGCGGACGTGCACTACGCCGCCGCGCATTATTACGATCCGAACAAGGCGCAATTCCAGGAGTTCGAGCCGTTCTGGGAATTCGTCTCGGGGCCGCTGCATGCGGGCACGTTCGGTCCGAACGAACTCGATAACACTTTTGGGCCGGAGGTGCGCTTCGTCAAGGCGCCGGGCAAGGACGACCAGAACCTGCCGCCGTCCACCGGCATGCAATTTTTCGGTCACGTCAAGATCGACGGCGGGTCCGGCCAGATGACGGTGACCTTGCGCGACCGCGCCGACGTCGCGCTGTGGTCGACCACGCTTGATCCCAAGCCGGCTTGACCGGCTTCAGGCGCCACGCGACCGTAGCGCGATCTCCAGCGCCTCGCTCGAGCATGGCTTTTGCAGACGCGGCCGCTTGACGAAATCGGGAGCGATCCGTGCTTCGGCGTCGTAACCGGTGACGAAGACGAAGGGAATTTGCAGGGCCGCCAGCCGCTCGGCGACCGCAAAGCTCTTCTCGCGGCTCAGCTCGACGTCGAGCAGCGCAAAATCGGGAGCCCGCGCCGCGATCGCGGCCAGCGCCTGCGCCACCGATCCCACCGTGCGCACGCTCTTCACGCCAAATCCGAGCAGGCGATCCTCGAAGTCGATTGCGATGATCGGATCGTCCTCGACGATCAGGACATCGGCAGGACAGTCTGAACCATCGGAAAGAGCGGGTGCCATCGCCACAACTTGGAGCATGAGGTTTCTCTGATCAGGACAGCCGCGTCACGACGCCTGCGCGCAGCGCGCCGGAGGGTTCCCGGAACGAAACCCACCACATCGCAGTTGTTAGGTCTGTCCACTTGTGCACACAGGACCTGGTTGGAACTAGCTAATGTGGAGGCGGATGGGAGTTTAAGATGGACGCGCGCACCAGCAACGCCACCGAGATCGACAGCCGGCCGACCAACAATCTGCTGCGGCGCTTGAGCCAGGCCGATTTCACCCTGCTTGCACCACACGTCATGGTCGAAAACGCCACGGCGAATGAACTGCTCTACAACCCCGGCGACGACGTCCAAGTGGTCCATTTTCCATGCGGGCCGGCGCTTGCGACCTTTGTGGTTCCCAATGAGGACGGCCGCGATGTCGAGACCATTCTGGTCGGCCGCGAAGGCGCGGTCGGCGGCATCGTCAGCGAGGGCTATCTGCCGGCCTATACCCGGATCTGCGTGAAATTCGGCGGGCCGTTTGCGCGAATTCATGTCAGCAAGCTGGAGGCCGCCAAGCAGCGCTCGCCGTCGTTGCGCCATGTCTTCGCTCGCTACGCCGATTGCATGCTGGCGCAGATCTTCCAGTCCACCGCCTGCAACGCCATTCACTCGATCGAGCAGCGCACCGCCAAATGGATGCTGGCGGCGATGGAGCGGACCGGCGACGCGAGCAGCGTGCCGCTGACGCACGAACAACTCGCGACGCTGCTCGGCGTCGGCCGCAGCTATGCCAGCCGCGTGCTCCAGTCGTTCAAGGCGGAAGGCGTGCTCGACACACGGCGCGGATCGATCCTGGTCCGCAACCGCGAGGGTCTCCGCCTGCGCGCCTGCATGTGCAACGAGGCCGTGAAGATGCACTTCGAGGAGGTGCTGCGCGGGGTCTATCCGACCGAGGAGGGCGAACCTCAACTCGGCATGAGGTCCAAACGCTGATACGCGCGCCGAAGCCTGGCTCAATAAGACCGCGAACCCATGCCAGAACTGTTGAGCGGGAAGAATTGAAATACGATCCGATAATGCCCGCGAGCAGTTTGCTAAAAGTCGGATCCGACCTCTTCCATTTTGGCCAGCATGCCTGGCCAACCGCCGCCCATAGCGCGATAGCCGCCTTCGTCTTCCGGCCGGAAGCCAGATTGCTCCATCCGAACGGCTGTGCCGCCGCCGACTGCTGTCAATGTCCAGGTCACGATGGTTTTGAGGCCGCCTTTGGCCTGTTCGCCGGATGCGTTCCAACTGTAGACCAGCCGCTCGTTCGGAACGATTTCCAGAACTTCGCAGTCCGTGACGCCATTCCATCCGTAGATGGGCTGTGCGCGAAAATTAAAATGGTGGCCGACGCGAAGCTCGAAGTCGTTCTTCATCAACCATCGGTCAATGAGAGCTGGCCGCGTCAGTACACGCCACACCTTGTCGGGTTGGTAAGGCAGCGTGCGCTCAACAATCAATGAGCGCAGGGCGACAGCTTCGGTCACTGATCCATCTCCCTCAGTAAATTTTCCATTTGATTGAAGCGCTCGCGCCAGAAACCTTCGTAGTGCCCAAGCCAATCCATAAGAGGCGCGAGACCATCGGGCTGGGCGCGATAGAACACCTGCCGACCATGACGCTCGTCCGTGACCAATCCGGCCGAGCGCAAGGCTTTGAGATGTTCCGATACCGAAGGCTGCGAGACGTGGGCGCCAGCAGTTAGGGCGCTCACGGTCAGGTCTCCCTCTCGCGAAAGCCGCTCGAACAGGCCCCGTCTGGTAGGATCGGACAAAACTCGAAAGAGCTCGGTCGCCTGTGTTTGGCTCATCATTATCCATAGGGCGTTACCTATGGATCTGTCAAACATACATCGGCGTATGCCTATGGATCGTGGTTCACGATGATCCTGGCCGCGCCGCGGCGGCGGGCATCCCGGAACCCTGAACATTAACCGCCATCCGGTTGGGCCCGAGTCGAGGTTCGCAATATCGGAGAAGCTGCGGGCTGGTCAAAGTCGCCTTTCAGCAAGCAGCCGGTAACGTCCGGGCACGGCTGGCGATCAGCGAGTTCTGGCCCAGCCTGCCCCATAACCCCCGGGGATTCCCGGACAAAATTCAATCAACCAACAGCCAAAGAACACATTGTTTTTTGGCTGTTTCTGCATATATTGCGCCGCAACGCACAGGGTACCCGGTCGAAGAGATCGGGTTTCCTTTTTTGGGCGGAAAGCGCCCCGTTTCCAGACTTTCAGCGTTGTTTCGAGAACAGGTCCCGGTCTGACCGGCGAGATCGCGCTTAACCCATTGTCCGACCGCAAAGAAGCTCACTCATGAACCTTCGCAACATCGCTATCATCGCCCACGTCGACCACGGCAAGACAACGCTCGTCGACCGTCTCCTCCAGCAATCCGGCACCTACCGCGAGAACCAGAAGGTGACCGAGCGCGCCATGGACTCCAACGATCTGGAGCGCGAGCGCGGCATCACCATTCTGGCGAAGGCGGCCTCGGTGCAGTGGAAGGACACGCGCATCAACATCGTCGACACTCCCGGCCACGCCGATTTCGGCGGTGAGGTCGAGCGCATCCTCAACATGGTGGACGGCGCGCTGGTGCTGGTGGACGCCGCCGAAGGCCCGCTGCCGCAGACCAAGTTCGTGGTCTCCAAGGCGCTCAAGGTCGGTCTGAAGCCGATCGTCGTCATCAACAAGGTTGACCGTCCCGACGCGCGGGCGACCGAAGTCATCAACGAGGTGTTCGACCTGTTCGCGGCGCTCGACGCCAGCGAGGAACAGCTCGACTTCCCGATCCTCTACGGGTCGGCCAAGCAAGGCTGGATGGCCGAGAGCCCGGATGGGTCGCACGAAGCCGGCATGCAGCCGCTGTTCGACCTGATCGTGCGCCATGTCGCGCCGCCGACCGTCGAGGAAGGCCCGTTCCGCATGATCGGCACCATTCTCGAAGCCAACCCCTATCTCGGCCGCATCATCACCGGCCGCATCACCTCGGGCTCGATCAAGCCGAACCAGGCCGTGAAGGTGCTGGGCGCCGACGGCAAGATGATCGAGCAGGGCCGCATCACCAAGATCCTCGCCTTCCGCGGCATCGAGCGCACCCCGCTCGAAGAAGCCGACGCAGGCGACATCGTCGCGATCGCCGGCCTGACCAAGGGCACTGTCGCCGACACCTTCTGCGATCCGTCGGTCGAGACCCCGCTCGTGGCGCAGCCGATCGACCCGCCGACCGTGTCGATGTCCTTCATCGTCAACAACTCGCCGCTCGCCGGCACCGAAGGCGACAAGGTGACCAGCCGCATGATCCGCGACCGCCTGCTGCGCGAGTCCGAAGGCAACGTCGCGCTACGGGTCGTCGAAGCCTCCGACAAGGACGCGATGGAAGTCTCGGGCCGCGGCGAATTGCAGCTCGCGATCCTGATCGAGACCATGCGCCGCGAAGGCTTCGAGCTTTCGGTGTCGCGTCCGCGCGTCGTGCTGCAGAAGGACGAGGCCACCGGCGCCACCCTGGAGCCGATTGAGGAAGTCGTCATCGACGTCGACGAGGAGCATTCCGGCGTCGTCGTGCAGAAGATGAGCGAGCGCAAGTCCGAGCTGGTCGAGATGAAGCCGTCCGGCGGCAACCGCCTCCGGCTGGTGTTCTACGCGCCGACCCGCGGCCTGATCGGCTATCAGGGCGAACTGCTCACCGACACGCGCGGCACCGCGATCATGAACCGTCTGTTCCACGGCTACGCGCCCTACAAGGGCGAGATCCAGGGCCGCCGCAACGGCGTCCTGATCTCCAACGACCAGGGCGAAGCGGTGGCTTACGCCATGTTCAAGCTGGAAGATCGTGGTCCGATGATGATCGAGCCAGGCTGGAAGGTCTACAAGGGCATGATCGTCGGCGAGCATACCCGCGAGAACGACCTCGAGATCAACATTCTCAAGGGCAAGCAGCTCACCAACATCCGAACCACCTCGAAGGACGAAGCGGTGCGCCTGACGCCGCCGATCCGGATGACCCTGGAAAAGGCGCTGGCCTATATCGAGGACGACGAGCTGGTCGAGATCACGCCGAAGTCGATCCGTCTGCGCAAGCGGCACCTCGACGCCAACGAACGCAAGCGTGCGGAAAAGTCCAAGGAAGCGGTGGCGTAAGAGCCACTCAGACACACGACGAATGCATCATGGCCGGGCTTGTCCCGGCCATTGACGTCTTCGATACTGGTGTCAATGACGTGGATGCCGGGACGAGCCCGGGCATGACGATGAAATTGACCGCTATGTCCCTTCCCTCCTCAGTCGACGTCGCGATCATCGGCGCGGGCGCCGCCGGCCTCGGCGCGGCGCATGCGCTGGCAGGCTCAGGCCTTTCCGTGATCGTGCTGGAGGCGCGTAACAGGCTCGGCGGCCGCGCCTGGACCGTACAGGCCTCGCCCGAAGTCACCTTCGACGTCGGCTGCGGCTGGCTGCATTCGGCGGACAAGAACTCCTTCGTTCCGATCGCTCGGCAGCTCAATTTCGAACTCAATAACGACCTGCCGCCCTGGAGCGATCGCGCCTTTGGCGACGCGTTTCCGGAAATTCTGCGCCAGGATTTCGTGCGCGCGATCGATCAGTTCTACGATCGCGCCTCCGAGGCTGCGGAAGCAGGCGAGGATGCTCCCGCCTCCCGCTATCTCGAACCCGGCAACCGCTGGAATCCCATGATCGACGCGGTCTCGACCTATGTGAACGGGTGCGAGCTCGATCAGGTCTCGCTCCTGGACATGGAAGCCTACGAGGACACCTACTTCAATTGGCGCGTGCGGGCCGGATATGGGACCCTGATCGCGGCCTATGGCGCGCCTTGCCCGGTGGCGCTGAACTGCAACGTCACGCTGATCGATCATTCCGGCCAGCGCATCCGCATCGAAACTTCACAGGGCGCGCTGGCCACGGACAAGGTGATCGTCACCGTGCCGACCAACCTGATCGCCGACGAAGCAATCCGGTTCTCACCTGCCTTGCGCGCCAAGGTCGATGCCGCAGCCGGCCTGCCGCTCGGCGTCGACGACAAGGTGACGCTTGCGCTCGAGGACGCCGAAGCCTTTCCGAAAGAAGGTAATTTGCGCGGCGCCACCATGCGTACCGCCATGGGCACCTACCACATCCGCCCGTTCGGCCAGCCCTGCATCGAAGGCTTTTTCGGCGGCAGCTTTGCCCGCGAGTTGGAAGCCGCCGGCGAAGGCGCGATCGCCGCGCAAAGCATCGACGAAATCGCAGGCTTTCTCGGCAACGACATCAGGCAAAAGCTGAAGCCGCTCTACGAGTCCCGCTGGGCCCACGATCCCTTCGCGAGAGGCTCATATTCGCACGCGCTGCCGGGCCACTCCGGCGACCGCGCCGTGCTGACCGCGCCGGTAGATGGGCGGTTGTTCTTTGCGGGAGAAGCGACGTCGCCGAACTTCTTCACGACGGCGCATGGCGCGAGGGACTCAGGGGAGCGCGCGGCGCAGGAAGTGCTGGCGGCTTCAAACAAGCCGTAACAGCAAACTCCGTCATTCGATCACCCGTGCCCGTAAATCCGCGTCCGGCACAAAGCACGCGTCATACTTGCCGAAGATGCGATAGCGGTTGCGTGCGATGAGGCCGTACACAGCGTTTCGCAATGGTTTGGGCACGGCGAACAACGCGCGCGTCCAATTCCATCCCGGCAAGTTCGACAGCACCGTCAGCGCGGCGTCTGACTTCACGAACACCTCGCCGCCATGGATAACGGCGTTTGTATCCGGATCATCCGGATCGATGCCGAACGTGCGCGCGAGCCGGGCGCCATAGTCCGACTGGATCGGCGTGAAGCGAAACCGCTTCGCCGTGTCGCGCGCGGCTACGAACCGCACCCAGCGCGAGCAGAAGATGCAGACGCCGTCGAACAGGATCACGTCGTCGTCGGGCCATTTTGGCATCAGCGCTTATCCAGCGTCAGGAGCGCGACCAGGAAATACAGCGTCATGGCTTTTTGCCAGCCACCGGCTTCAGTGCGCGATCGAGTTCGGCACTCGCGGCTTTGACGCCGGCCTCGGTTTCGATCGTCCAGTGCCCCTCGCCGCTGGCGGCCGGCAGGGTGCGGAAATCGACCTTGCCGCCGCTGCCGCGAAATGCGTCGACCAACATTTTCGAGAATGCCGGTGCAAAATAGCTGTCATTGGTGGCAACGAGCCACGTGACGGGGATGCGCGCGGCCTTGCCGAATTCAGCCGCTGCCGCGAGAAGCGTCTGCGGCGCGCAGATCCGGTTCGGCTCGTCATTGGCATGGCCGCCGCGTCCCGGCGCAAAGGCGATGATGGCGGAGATCGCTTTCGGATCGGCATTCGCGAACGCCAACGCGCCCCAACCGCCGGCGGAATGGCCGATCACGATCGCGGCGTCCTCGCGGATAAAATCCTGCTTTCGCAAATCCTCCAGCGCGAGTGAGATTGCGTCGGCCGTTGCGCGGCCCGAGCGCGCATAGTCCGCCTCGTCACAGCCGCCCTGGTCCTCGGCATAGCGGCCGCCGGTCGCGCCATGGCCGAGCCGTTCCGGCACCAGCACGGCGAAGCCGCGCGCGATGAGGAATGCGGTGAGCGCGCGATATTCCGGCTGTGGCATTTGCGCGCGCCGCAAGCCATTTTGCGTCGAGGCATGCGCGATCACCGCAAGCCGGAACGGGCCGGCACCTGGCGGGCGAAACAGCAGAGCATGCGCGGCGATGTCGGTACCCGGCGATGGCACGCGCCATTGCTGCCGGCGAAATGGATCACCCTCCGCTCCGGACGAGCCAAACGTGACCTGGGCGCACAGAGGCGGCGCAGTCAGCAGGGCCAGGAGAGGCAGAAGCACGAGGGTGTTGAGGAGCCGCATGAATTGCCGGAGGCGAGAACAGCGACCGTCACACTAATAGGAACGAATCAATATCGGCAGACTTTCTGCGTTGCCATTGCCGTTCATTCGTTGCCGCAAAGCAGTTTTGCACCGACGCACGGCACTCCGGTGCCATTCGAATCGGCGCCTTGTCTTTTTTCGGTACAACATGGTGAAAATACTGATGCAGAAAGTCCACAGGTTAACCCATAATTAACGATAGGTCTTGCCGTTGGCGCGGCGACTTGGTTTGATTGCGTCCATGAGCACAACCCTGATCGAGGTCCGGCCGGCCAAAGCCGCAGATGCAACCGCGGTGGCGTCCACCCATGACGAAGCCTGGCGCTCCGCCTATCAAGGCATCATTCCCGGCGCCGAGCTGGAAAAGCTGATCAACCGCCGCGGTCCGCAATGGTGGGACAGCGCGATCCGCAAGGGCAGCCGCGTCAGCGTGCTGGTGTTCGGCGACAAGATCGCGGGCTATGCCAATTACGGTCGCAACCGCGCCCGCAGCCTGCATTTCGACGGCGAGGTCTATGAGCTCTATCTGCGTCCCGAATTCCAAGGCCTGGGCTTCGGCCGCCGCCTGTTCACCGCGGCCCGCCGCGACCTGATGCAGAGCGGCCTGAAGAGCATGGTGGTGTGGGCACTCTCGGACAACGATCCGGCCACCGAGTTCTACCGTGCCTTGGGCGGCCGCATGGTGGCGCGCTCGTCGGAGCGTTTCGGGCCGAAGTCGCTCGACAAGGTTGCCTTCGCTTGGACCAATTGAGCTGCTGAAGTCCAGCCGGCAGCGCTTCCCTTCCGTCGATACCGCTGCCTTTTGAGCCGGTGATCGCTGGATTCATTATTTCACAAAAACGCGATGGATCAGCGGGGCAAGCCCGCGTATGACAGCGCCAAAATCGCTGCCGGGTGCGATTTAACCTCGGCAACAACGGAGCCTTGAATGCGTATCGATGCGGTCTCGATCGGGAAAAACGTACCACAGGACGTCAACGTCATCATCGAAGTCCCTGTGGGCGGTGAGCCGATCAAATACGAGATGGACAAGGAAGCCGGCACGCTGGTGGTCGACCGCTTCCTCTACACGCCGATGCGTTACCCCGGTAACTACGGCTTCATCCCGCACACGCTGTCCGATGACGGCGACCCCTGCGACGTCCTGATCATCAACACCCGCGCCATCATCCCCGGCGCCGTCATGAGCGTGCGCCCGGTCGGCGTGCTGTTCATGGAAGACGAAGCCGGCGGCGACGAGAAGATTTTGGCGGTGCCGTCCTCGAAGCTGACGCAGCGCTACGACAAGGTGAAATCGTATTCCGACCTGCCGGACATTACGCTCCAGCAGATCCAGCACTTCTTCGAGCACTACAAGGATCTCGAACCCGGCAAGTGGGTGAAGATCCTGCGCTGGGGCGGCCCCGAGGATGCGCACAAGCTGATCCTCGAAGGCATTGATCGCGAGAAGAAGAAGGCCTGAGCTGTCCTTCTCCCGGCGCAGCAGCGCATCGTTGCACGCGGCGCTGCGGCGGGGCGCGAGAATTTGAGTTACACCGCCGGCTTCGGCAGACCCGCGATCGCGCAGGCGGCGCGCAGCGTATTCACCAGCAGGCACGCGACCGTCATCTGACCGACGCCGCCCGGCACCGGCGTAACGGCGCCAGCCACTGCGAGCGCTTCCTGGTAGGCAACATCGCCGACGAGACGCGTCTTGCCGTCGTCCTTCGGGATCCGGTTGATGCCGACGTCGATCACGGTCGCGCCCGGCTTCAGCCAGTCGCCGCGCACCATCTCGGCCTTTCCGACCGCGGCGTAGACGAGGTCGGCGCGCTTCACGAGCCCGGGCAGGTCGCGCGAGCGCGAATGTGCGATGGTCACCGTGGCGTTCTCGTTCAGCAACAGCTGCACCAGTGGGCGGCCGACGAGGTTGGAGCGGCCGATGACGATGGCGTTCATGCCTTCGAGCGAAGCATGAACGCTCTTGGTCAAAATAATGCAGCCGAGTGGCGTGCAGGGCGACAGCGCCTCGAAACCGCCGGCAAGGCGGCCGGCATTGTTCGGATGCAGCCCATCGACATCCTTGGCGGGATCGATGGCATTGACGACGGTCTCGGTGTTGAGGCCCTTGGGCAGCGGCAGTTGCACCAGAATGCCGTGCACGGCGGGATCGCGGTTGAGTTTTGCGACCAGCGCCAGGAGATCTGCTTGCGAGACGTCGGCCGCCAGCTTGTGCTCGAACGACGCCATGCCGGCAGCCTGGGTCTGGGTGTGTTTCGAGCGGACATAGACCTCGCTCGCCGGATCGCTTCCGACCAGGACCACAGCAAGGCCCGGCACCAGATTGTGCTCGCGCTTGACGCGGGCGACCTCGTCCGCGACGCGCGCACGCAGTTCTGCGGCGATGACTTTTCCGTCGATGATCTTGGCGGTCATGCCTCTTCCCTCAGTCTGTCGATTTGGCTGATGCGAACTGGCGCAGAGCTTCGCCGAGCCGCGCCGGATCGCCGTCGACCGCGATCTGCTTCAGCCGCGAGGTCGCTCCCGACAGGAGTTTTACGCTGGCCTTGGGCACGCCAAGCGATTTCGCCAGCAGCACCAGAACGGCCTTGTTAGCCTCGCCGCCATCTGCGATGGCGCGCACCCGCACCTTGAGCACGCTGCGGCCATCGGCCAGCTGCTGGATGCCGTCGATCTCGTCGCGGCCACCGCGCGGCGTCACCCGCAGCGCGATGCTGATTCCTGCGGCTCCGTAACGCCAAGGTTCCATCAATATCCGATGACGAGAGGCATAACGTTGTAAACGATCAACTTCTCGATCAGATAGATCAGCAAGATCAGGATAATGGGCGAAATATCGAGGCCGCCCAGATTTGGCATGATCGACCGGATCGGCGCCAGCAGAGGCTCGGTGATTCGGTACAGAAATTCGGCAATTGCTGCGACCAATTGATTGCGCGTATTCACGACGTTGAACGCGATGAGCCACGACAAGATGGCTGAGGCGATCAAGAGCCAGACGTACAGGTCCAAGATCAGCAGAATGATTTCGAGAATAGCACGCATCTGATGGGGAGCTCGCAGGGGAGGAAGACTGCTAGATATCGGTTCCCCCCGGACCAAACAAGGGAAGTCGGTGCCGGGATGGCTAAAACCGGGTTACACCCGTCCTTGACTTGACCTTGCCGGGGACTTAAATGGCGCCCGGTTGTCGGCCGCATTGACCAGAGCGGCCAGCAAAGGGGCCATAGCTCAGCTGGGAGAGCGCGTCGTTCGCAATGACGAGGTCGGCGGTTCGATCCCGCCTGGCTCCACCAGCCTTCGCTCGCTTCGCGAGCTACGGCTAGGCAAGCCCTCGCGTAGCGAAGGCTGTCCCGCCATAGCCCGAAGGGCGACGACGGACCTCTCAAAAATGATAATCCCCCTACTTCCCCGTAAACCTTGGCGGCCGCTTCTCCATAAAGCTCGCGACACCCTCCCTGAAATCGCTACCGTTCAGCGCGACCATCATTTCCCGGTTGGCCTCGATCGTCGCCTCCGCCAGCGTCTGGAACGGCACCTCGTAGAGCTGCCGCTTGATCACGGCCATCGCGCTCGGCGAGACGAAATCGACGAGATCGCGTGCATAGGCATAGGTCTCCTCGCGGAGTTTTTCCGGCGGGCAGAGCCGGTTCACCAAACCGATCCGCAATGCCTCGTCGCTCTCCACGCGCCTCGCCGAGAGCAACATATCCATCGCGTTGGCATGACCGATGATGCGCGGCAGCATCCAGCTGATGCCATGCTCGGCAATCAGACCGCGCCGCGCGAAGGCGGTGGTGAACACGGTGTTGTCGGCGGCAAAGCGCAGGTCGCAATAGAGCGCGTGGACGAGGCCGATGCCGGCGGTCGCCCCGTCGAGCATGGCGATCACGGGCTTCCCGATCGACGGATAGAAGCCATAGCGCGTCTGCCAGTCGGGCCGCCGGTTCATGTCGAAGGGCGGCAGGTTCGACGCTCGCCTGACGTCATTGGGGTCAAGCCCCTTCAGCGCATCCATGTCGGCACCAGCGCAGAAGGCCCGGCCCGCGCCGGTGAGCACAATGACGCGGACATTTTCATCCGCGCTCGATGCTTCCATCGCATGGCGCACGTCGCGCTCCATGATGGGCGTCCACGCATTCATGCGGTCGGGACGATTGAGCGTGATGGTCGCGACCTTGTCGCTGACCTCATAGAGAATGTGTTCATAGGCCATGGCGCTCTCCCTTTGTTTGCCGGCGCAGTTTCACACGCGCTCGTTGGCGGCAAGCCTAGCATATAAAGGGATGAGACAAGGGCTTGCGCCAAGGACCTGAGAAGGCGCGATCACTCGGCGGCTTGCGCCAGCATCGGTCGGCGCGCCAACCAGCCGTCGATGAAGTGATCGAGCCAGGCGCGTTCGGCGGCATCGTAGACGGCACGGTCCGCGAAATGGTGATGCCGCTGCCGCGCGCCGGGCGCGCTGAGACCGTCATAGCCGCGCGTGGTCCAGCAATGCATCATCGCGTAGGTCACGTCAGGATGAAACTGCACGCCGAAAGCGTTGCCGACGCGAAACGCCTGCACCGGAAAATCGTCGCCTTCCGCAAGCAATTCAGCGCCGACCGGCAACTCGAAGCCTTCGCGATGCCAATGATAGACCCGCGCCGGCCAATTCGGGCAGAGCCGGTGTCCCGCTTCTGTCGGGCGGATCGGGTAATAGCCGATCTGGGTCAGGGCATCCGCATGCGGCGCGACGCGGGCCCCTAACTGCTTCGCGAGCATTTGCGCGCCGAGGCAAATGCCAAGGAATGGCCGCTGTTCGCGGAGCGGAATTTCGATCCAGTCGATCTCGCGGCGAATGTAGTCGTCGGGATCATTGGCGCTCATCGGGCCGCCGAAGACCACGGCGCCGGCATGCTGGTCGAGTGTCTCGGGCAGGGGATCGCCGAAGCGGGGACGACGGATGTCGAGGCGATGGCCGAGCGCGCGCAGCGCATTGCCGATGCGGCCCGGCGTCGAGGACTCTTGATGCAGGATCATCAGAACCGGCAACCGGGTTTCGGAGGCGGCGACGTTTGGCGTCCTTCTGGGGAAGGGCACCACTTCTGCGTCACCAAACCTGTTCGTCCGGAACGACATGGTCTCTGCGAGTGCTATCGGTTCAGACCGCCAGCATAACTAAGCGATCGTTAATTTCGTGTGAGTTTGCGCACACACGCCCGATATTGAAGCAAGCTCCGGGCCACGGCGGACTCGGAGCTCCCTTTACTGCCTTTGCCTCTGGAACCGGCTGGTGGCGGACAGGATGAAGCCGCGCGGGAAAAAACGCAGCGCGAACGGCACAATCTTGATGCCCAGGCCGGGAAGCACTGCCCGTTTGTTGGCCATCAGGCCGCGGTAGGCCTGCTGTGCAACATCGGCGGCAGAAACATTGAGAAGGGCCGTGTCATGTCCCGACCCAACGCCGGCGCGCGCCTGGAATTCGGTGGGCACCGGCCCCGGGCAAAGTACGGTGACGCGAACGCCGTGTGGTGCAAGCTCCGCCCGAAGGGCCTCGGTGAAGGAAATCACATAGGCCTTGGACGCGTAGTAGACGGCCATGCCGGGGCCGGGCAGAAAACCGGCGACCGATCCGACATTGAGAAGACCACCCTTGTTCCTGATGAGCTGATCGGCAAAGCGCAGCGACAGATCCGTCAGAGCCCGGACGTTGACATCCACGATGCCGAGCTGCTCGACGCGGTCGCGCTCGATTGCGTCACCGAATACGCCGAAGCCGGCATTGTTGACGAGATGATCGAGCTCGACGCCTTCGGCAGCGAGCGCGGCGGCGATCTTCTCGCCGGCATCCGCGTCCTCGAGATCGCAGGTGATCACGATCGGCTTCTTGCCGCCCTTGGCGGCGAGCTCGTTCGCGAGTGCCTCCAGCCGGTCCGCCCGTCGCGCCGTCAGCGCAAGACGGTGTCCGTTCGCGGCGAACACACGCGCCAGCTCCGTGCCGATGCCCGCCGAGGCACCGGTGATCAACGTTACCCGCTCAGTCACGATCGAAGTCTCTTGAATTGAAGTTTTTTGGCCTGCAATGCTGGAACGAGAGCATGGGCCGTGCGCGACAGGCAAGCGGCGCCCGCCGCATAGCCGCTTGAGCGGGAAACGGGGAAGCAGGAAAACCATGGATTTACAGGGGGATCCGGAACCCAGGCAGCCCAGAGGCTACATTAAAGTTTCGTCATGTGGTCTGTACAACCGCCAATTCGCGGTGTTGGCACAGATCACCCACCGACCGCGTTGTCCTTGACCGGGCCGCCGGCGCGGTCTGCGACCGCGTGCTTCAGGTCGATCCGGTCGCGCTGGGAAATCCCGAGCAGGTCAGAGGCGCGCCAGACGACATTGTCCTCAAATTCAGTAACCTGGCCATCGGCATAGACCAGCTCCCACATCATCTGGACGATGCGCCTGCGGCCCTCTTCGTCGAGCGAGCGCATCATGACGCTGGTGAAGTGATAGAGGTCGACCGCCTCGCCCTCGACCTCCGTCGCATCCGCGATCAGACGATCGGCAGTGCCGCGATCGAGCCTGAAATGGCTTTCGATCAGGCTGTGCAACTTGCTCTGCTCGGCAGCCGTCGGCTGGCCGTCCAGCGAGACCACGTGAACCAGCAGCGCGGTCGCCGCCAGCCGGTAATCACTGTCACCGAATGCGCGGTCCTGGGCATGAGGAGCAACAATGTCGGCGATGAATTGGCGCAGGCCGTCGAGCATAAGGTCCTACCGAAATCGATGAAGCCGCGGGAGCGCGGCCGCTATCAGCCTTATATGAGTGGGAAACTCAACCGGCGCAACGTGCGTCAGTTACGCACGCTGATTACGTTTCGGCAATCTGTTCCACCTCCGTCATTGCAAGACTTTGGTGAGCGTGATCCGCCCCTCACGGTATCTCGTACACCACCATCTTGTCAGCGATGCCGCGCAGGGCCGCCTGTTTCTGGATCGGCTTGATCGCGCGCTGCTGGAGCAGCTCGGCAACCGCGGGCGCATCCAGCACGGGCCCCGTGATGTGAATCTCTTGTGCGGTCGACAGGCTCTGCACGCGGGCGGCGATGTTGACGGTCTGGCCGAAATAATCCTGCCGCTCGTTGAGCATCACCGCAAGGCACGGGCCTTCATGGATGCCGATCTTGACGATGAGGTCGCCAGTGCCGCGCTTCTTGTTGAGCTCGTCCATGGCTGCGCGCATCCGCAGGCCGGCGACGATCGCATGCTCGGGTCGGACGAAGGTCGCCATCACGGCGTCGCCGATAGTTTTCACCACCGCGCCTCTCTCCGAGGAGATGATCTCGAGCAGCGCATGGAAATGCGCGCGCACGAGATCGAAGGCAGCCAGATCGCCGACGCGCTCGTAGAGCGCGGTCGAGCCCTTCAAATCCGTGAACAGGAAGGTGAGCGAGGTGATCTGGAGCCGCTGGTCGAGACTGAGATTGTCCGCCTTGAACACATCGCGAAAGGTCTGGTTCGACAGCATCCGCTTGGCCGTCAGGAACGGCTTGCGCTTGCCGATGAGGTGATGGAGCGCCTCGGCCGCGATGAACACCGACGGCAGCACGCGCACGCCGGCCTGATTCTCCAGCGACAGCCGCAGCGGGCCCGGCCGCAGGGTCGTGGTTCCCGTCGGCGCCTGCACCTTGTTGTACATGATGGCGAACTGCTGACGGTCCTTGGTCGGCTCGCCCTGCACGTCGATGAAATGGGCTGCGTGCGTCACCGGCTCGAAGATGATGATGAAGTCGTTCGGCAGTTGCAGCGACATGGTCGCCTTCTCGCCGGACGAGAGCTCCATCGTATCCAATGTCACCTCATTGGCGAGCGTCGCGAACGATTCCTTGTTGAAGTCGACGCCCGAGCTCCAGAACACCTGCTTGAAATACTCCCACACCGGAAGCGTGTCAGGATCGTGCGCCGCAATGCGCCGGACACGCGAGTTCACGGTGAAGGAGACCTCGACCTGATCGTCGACGGAGGTCTTGTAGCCGCAGGCGCAGAGCGCACAGTGATACTCATCCGGCTTGAGCGCCTTCAGGGACGAATGCGCCCCCAGCACGCCGCCGCAGCCCGGGCAGAGCACGTTCCAGCCGAGATCGAACAGGCCGAGGCGTGCCGAATGCAGGAACGCCGAGATCACCCGCTCTTCGTCGAGGCTGTGCTCCCTGGAGAAGTCGAGGACATTGACGCGGTTGAGCTCGTGATCCTCGCCGTCCTCGATGAGGCGCGTAATCGCGTCGACCACCTTCGCATCGGCGGTCTGCTTCAGAACGGAAAACTGGGCCTGGATATCGCTCATGGCGCAACTCTATCTGTGTTGGATCACCCATCGGCGAGGCAAGCGCCTCTCACCGACGCCTAATGCGGAACAGGGGTGAACGGTCCGGCTGGGTCGTGACGACGCCGAGCGGGATCACGGGATTTGCCGTATCTGCAAGCTCGACACGGAACGCGCCGATCAGCCGGCCCAGCGCCAGCACGGATTCGGCTTGCGCGAACGGAGCGCCGATGCAGACGCGCGGCCCCGCGCCGAACGGCAAATAAGCGAAGCGGTCGGGCGCTTCTTTCGCCATGAAGCGCTTGGGAATGAACGCATTCGGCTGATCCCACAGCTTCTCGTGCCGGTGCAGCAGCCACGGCGCGATCATGATGATGTCGCCCTTGCCGATCTCGACGCCGGCCGCGTTGTCGTTCTCGCGCGCAGCTCGGGCGATCAGGAAGGCCGGCGGGTAAAGCCGCATGGTCTCCTCGATCACCGCGCGGGTGAACTTCTGGCGATCGATGTCGGCCATGCTGTCGAGGTGCTCGCCACGGGTCTCGGAGGCGACCTCCTCCTGTGTGTCCGGATCGAGCGCGAGCAAATAGAGCGCCCAGAACAGTGCCGTCGCCGTGGTCTCGTGACCCGCGAGGATCATGGTCGCGACTTCGTCGACAAGTTGCTCGTCGGAAAAGCCCTTGCCGGTTTCAGGATCGCGCGCCTCGTCCATGAGGTCGAACAGGTCGCGCGGCGGCGCGCCGTCCTTCTTGCCCATCTCACGCCGCTCGGCGATCAGCATTGCGACGAACTCGGTCCAGCGCTTGCGGAAACGGGCGCGCGCAAAATCCATCGGGCTCGGCCAGGACAGCGGCAGCACCATGTCGAGCAAGTACGGCCGCCCGAGCCGGGCTCCGTACTCCATGACGAAGTTGCGCAAGGTCGGGCCGTGCCGGTCCATGCCGAACGAGAACATGGTGCGTCCGGCGATCTCCAGCGTCATGCGCTGCATGATCTCGCGCAGATCGACCGGCTCGCTCGTGCGTGCATCCAGCTTCACGATAGTCTCGTCGAGCACCGCCGTCATGGGCGGGACGAGGTTTGCCGTCGCGCGCGGCGTGAACGCCGGCGCGAGGGTGCGGCGCTGATGCGTCCACGCATGGCCTTCGGCAATCAGAAGACCTTCCCCGAGCACGGGACGCAGCATGCGGATGCCCGCCGGGGTGCGCGAATAATTCTCGTAATTGCTGAGCAGAACGTGCCGGATCGCATCCGGCTGGTTCAGGATGAAACTGTTGCGGAAGACGAAACGGCCCTTGATGACGTCTTCCTCATAGGCCCGCTGTCCCCAGGTCGCGATCATGTTCCGCTTGATCACCGCAAGCCGGCCGAGGAACGACATATCGTCGGGCGCACGCGGCGGGGTCGGAGGGACGATGGGCCGACGCACGCTGGCGATATTCATGGCTCTCTCCCGCGGAGGTGACGCAGGCAAATAGCTAGTAAGTCAGCTCGGCAATCGCAATCCTGTTCTCGGAGGCAGGCCAGGCGCGTGCCACAATTCGTTCTTCGTTGAATTGAGCCCCGATGCTACGCCCGACGTCGCCGGCCGGAAGGCGCAGTGTTGCTGTCGAATCCGTGGGCACGCCCGATTTGACGTCGGCCGGGCCCTTGCCGTCGAGCAGCACCACGTCGCGCGGCAAGCCGAAGTAACCGCGCGGACGCGACAGGATGACGACAGCTGCGGCGTCCTTGTCCGCGGGCCCGAGCGGGCGCGCGGCGCGCAGATGCACCATTCCTGACGAGCGGGGGAAGGGTGAGCGGTAGATGTGCGTTGTCGGCGCATCCGGCGATGTCAGGACGAACTCGAGCGACCAGGAAGGCTCGACCTGCGCCGGGCCCCAGCGGCCGTCGGCGCCGGTCTTCGCGCTGTGCACGGCATTGCCCTTGCGCTCACCGGTTTCAGGATCGACACGAAAGACATCAACGGTTGCGCCCGCGACCGGCCGATTGGTCGGCGCGCCGCCCGGCGTGCCCGTCACCAGCCCGCCCAGCGTCACGCTCTGCTCCGGCACGATCGCGATGCGCGCGGGCTCACGTCCCGCGATAAATTTGTAGATCTCGCGGAAGGCTCGAGGGTGAAACGCCACCTCGCGATGATCAAGCGCGCCGAGCACGAGATTGGTGGCCCCCTTCAACTCTGGACCTTCAACGGTGACGCCAGTTGGCGTGCCCGGCTTGCCGATGAAGCGGCCATCGGCCTGCGCGTATTTGTCCATGCCGTCGCTGCGCAAGGTGAGAAAGGCAACACCCGGCGTCACCTCGCTCTCGCCATCGTTCAGGCCGCGCAGGAATGTGCCGCGGCCGTTGAACTCGCTGTTGAGCTGGTCGTCGGTCGCGAACACGCCGTGATTGGGCGCGCCGCACAGCACGGCATGGCTGACATCGCCAGCACCGCCGTTCTTGATCACGTTACGGATCGCATAGCCGCCGCGCGAGCTGCCGACCAGCGCCACGCGGGATGCACCGGTGCGACGCTTCAATTCAACGATGGCGGCGGCGAGCTCGCGGCGCTGGTCCTCGGTCGAGGAGCGGCCGGCTTGCTCGACCTTGTCGTCGCTTCGTGCATTGGGATCGGTGAAATTGATCGCCTGCATGCGGTCCCGCGCGATGCCGTTGGATTCCATCCGCCACATCGTGGTCATCCAGAGCGCGTCGTATTCGCCATTGCCATGGACGAACAGGATCGGCGGCACCTCGCTCGGCGCGGCGGGGGCGGTTTGGGCCAACGCGCCCGCCCGCAAGCTCGCAATTGCGAAAGGCAGGCTGCCCGCACCTTGCAAGATCATCCGTCGCGACAGCTCCATGTGTTCCTCCCCGGCAAAACCATCTCTTTGCACCGCTTATACCGGCCTAACCACTGGACAGCGAAGGACTTTCGCGGGCATCACTGAACATACCGGAATCGCTGAAGCCACTTCTGCCAGACCTCCTGGAAGGGGATATGACCGAGCAGACGAACCGTCAGAGAATTCACGCCGACGGCATCACCGCGCCGCTGCGTTACACCGTGTTCCGGCGCATCTGGCTCGCCAGCCTGCTCTCCAATCTCGGCCTGCTGATCCAGGGCGTGGGCGCCGCCTGGGCAATGACGCAGATGGCGGCCTCGGCGGACAAGGTGGCGCTGGTGCAGACCGCGCTGATGCTGCCGATCATGCTGATCTCGATGCCGGCGGGCGCCATCGCCGACATGTATGACCGGCGTATCGTCACCCTGATCGCGCTCGTGATCGCGCTGACTGGCGCGACCGCGCTCACGATCCTGGCCGGGTTCAATCTCATCTCCCCGGAAACGCTGCTCGCTTTCTGCTTCGTGGTCGGCAGCGGCAACGCGCTGTTCGGTCCGGCCTGGCAGTCCTCGGTCAGCGAGCAGGTGCCGCCCGATGCACTACCTTCGGCCGTGGCGCTGAACGGCATCAGCTACAACATCGCGCGCAGCTTCGGCCCTGCGGTTGGCGGTGTCATCGTCGCCGCGCTCGGCTCGGTGGCGGCGTTTGCGTGTAACGCGATCCTCTATCTGCCGCTGCTGGTGGTGCTGCTGCTCTGGCGGCGCAACAACGAGCCCTCGCGTCTTCCGCGGGAGAAGCTCAACCGTGCCATGGTGTCGGGCTTCCGCTACATCACCAATTCGCCGCCGATCAAGATCGTGCTGCTGCGCACGCTGGTGATGGGCCTGATTGGCGGCGCCATCATGGCGCTGATGCCGCTGGTCACGCGCGACCTGCTGCATGGCGGCGCGCAGACCTACGGCATCATGCTGGGCGCCTTCGGGATGGGTGCGGTGGTCGGCGCGCTCAACATCCACGAATTGCGCAAGCGCATGAGCGGCGAAGCCGCGATCCGCGCCTGCACCATCTCGATGGCGTTTGCGATGGCGGCGCTCGCGATCAGCACCGAGCCGGTGCTGACGGCGGCTGCGCTGGTGCTCGCAGGCGCAGTCTGGATGGCCGCCGTCGCGCTGTTCAATATCGGCGTGCAGCTCTCGGCGCCGCGCTGGGTCGCCGGCCGCTCGCTCGCGGCGTTCCAGGCCTCGATTTCCGGCGGCATCGCGATCGGTGCCTGGGGCTGGGGCCATCTCACCGACTATGCCGGTGTCGAGGTTGCGCTGCTGACGGCCGCCGGCCTGATGCTGATCTCGCCGGTGCTCGGGATCTGGCTCACGATGCCGCGCGTCGGTGCCCGCAACGAAGACGCCGATGTGCTGGCCGATCCGGAAGTCAAACTGTCGCTCACGGCGCGCAGCGGGCCGCTGGTGGTCGAGATCGAATATCGGGTCAGCCAGGAGAACGCGCGCGCTTTTCACAACGTGATGCAGGACGTGCAGCTCTCCAGGCAGCGCAACGGCGCCTATGGCTGGTCGATCGCGCGCGACATCGCCGATCCCGAATTGTGGACCGAGCGTTATCACTGTCCGACCTGGCTCGACTATCTGCGCCAGCGCAACCGCTCGACCCAGTCCGAACGCGCGCTGCATCAGGAGGCGATCGCCTTCCATATCGGGCCCGATCCGGTGCGGATCCGCCGCATGCTGGAGCGCCCGTTCGGCTCGGTGCGCTGGAAAGAAGACACGCCGGATCGCGCCAGCACAGAGGTGCTACCGGTGGTCGCGACCGCGGCGGGCAGCAGCACGTAGGTTTTTCGCAATCCGACTCCGCGTCCTACTGCCCGTGATCCGTCAGCACCTTCTCGCAGCCTTTGCCGAGTCGGGTACGGTTCTGCTTCAAGCAAGCGAGCACGGCGCCATCGCCGTTGTTCATCACCGGACGGCAGAAGCGCGTGACGTCGCGTGCGCAGGCGTCGTGTCCGGGCTGCTGTTGCGCGGACGCGCCCGATGCGCACACAATCAAACAAACAATGAAAAGAAATCTGGTCATCGCGCAATGCCTCTTACCCGGAAGAACGTGCGGGCGAAGCTAGTGCGACGATCTCCTGGTCGCAACGGCTTTATTCGCAGACTGTATGCGCCGCCGCGTGGCCCCGGCTTGACGCCGGGGCACATCGCGAGGGGAGCTAACCGACGCAACGATCGTTATCGTTGCTGTTACTGACCGTCTCTTACTGACCGTCCTGGGCGTCAGCGACCTTGCGTGACGCGCCACCCTTGGCGAGATCCTTGTCCATCACCGCGCGGCAACCGACGCTCAGATCCGAACGATGCTTCATCATGCACGCCGTGATCTTCGGGATGTTGGGGATTTCCGACGAGCACAGGCGGAAGGCGTCTCCGGTGCACTGCTGCTGCGCTTCGGACGAGAAGGCGAAGCTCGAGCCGGTTGCGGCGATCGAGACGATGGCGGCAAAGCCCAGAGCCAGGCTGGTGTCGCGGATCTTGCTACTCAAGGACTTGGTGTTCAGCGAGATGGTCATTTGAAGCTCCCACTGGCACCGCGGAAGCGGGCCCGTTGTTGATGGGAACGACGATGCTCCAGCAAAACAGTTTCGACTGTGATGACGGTCACGGGCGACCCCCGCTCTGTGACATCGGTCACTTTGGCGCACCCCGCTGAAATTCCTTCGGATCCGCTGTCGTGTTGGTGTCACGTTAACCGATCCTTCGCATTAATGGATCGGCGAGCGGGAAATTCCGCAGGTTTGGTTGCGTAATTGGAAAGAGTAGCGATGCGTAATGCGTTGGGCCTGATGCTGGCCAGTGTAGTTGCGGCGGTCGTGATTGCCGCCGGCGGTTGGTTTTATTATTCCTCGCGCGCCGATCAGGCCGCTCCCAAGACGATTGCAGCCCGTGCCGCCGATCAACTGCCGGCACCGGCAAAGCTCGCCGCCAGGGATGACGTCGAGACCACTGCAGCGATCGCCGGCAAGCCGGCGTTACCCGCTCCGGCGCCAGCCCCGGCCATGCCGGTGCAGCAGAAATCGACCTGCGCAAATCCGAATGCACTGGGCGTGTCCCGCGTGGTCGAGATCGACACCACCGGCGGTCCCGGCTTCGGCTTCGAAACGTTCAAGCAGTTCGACTTCCTCACCGACAAGGAGGTCGTGCTGACCTTCGACGACAGTCCCTGGCCGGTCAACACGCCCGCGGTGCTAAAGGCGCTTGCGGATGAATGCACCAAGGGCCTGTTCTTCTCGGTCGGCAAGCACGCGACCTACCATCCGGAAATCCTGCGCCAGGTGCTGGCCCAGGGCCACACGGTCGGCACACACACCTGGTCGCACCTCAATCTCAACAGCAAGAAGTTGACGGAGCAGCAGGCCAAGGACGAGATCGAGAAGGGGTTCAGCGCGGTGAAACTCGCGCTCGGCACCAACCCTGCGCCGTTCTTCCGCTTCCCGCAGCTTCAGCATAATCCGGCAATGGTGAGCTATCTCGGCACCCGCAACGTCGCGATGTGGTCGACAGATCTCGATTCTTTTGACTTCAGGAAGGGCGCTACCCCCGAGAAGATCGTCGAGACGGTGATGACCAAGCTCGACAAGCTCGGCAAGGGCATCGTCCTGATGCACGACTTTCAGAAGCACACCGGCGAGGCGCTGCCGACGCTGCTCGCACGGCTCAAGGCCGGCGGCTACAAAATCGTGCAGATCAAGGCGAAGACCACCTTCCAGACGCTGCCGGAATATGACGAGGCGCTGCTGAAGGACCTGAAGGTGCCGACCTCGAGCGCGCGTCCGATCGGAAACGTGGTGCAGACGGTTTCGCAGTAACGCGCCCGATCAGATCAAAAACTCTTGCGTCATGGCCGGGCTAGTCCCGGCCATATGCTTTTGGGACCAAAGACACCTTACCAATAGATGCCGTGGCGATGCAGCTCGCCGATGATGCGACCTTCGGTCCAGCTGCGCTTGTGCTTCGGCTTGTCCGCCTTCGCGGCGGGTTGGATCGCCGCGGGTGCTGACGTCGCCATCGTCGTGGTCGGCGCGGTCGCAGCAGGGGCCGTGAGCGAAATCGCGGGCGGGCGATCGAGATATTTCGGAGCTTCGGCGGCTGGCGCTGCTTCGCTCACCTGCGTCGGCGCGCTCGTTGTCGCCGTCGTTTGCGGAGCCGAAGCCTGTTCGTTGGTCGAGGCCAGTGACAAGCCGCGCGGGCCGCCGGCCTGGGCAGATGCGGAGGCCAGCACCATGGCGGCGGCTACCAGAATGATCTTGCGCATATGAATTCTCCCCGTGTTTGGCGTGAGCTGGACACTACGGGAGCCGATCGCGAGGTTATGTGATCACGATCACTCATGCTGGCCGGCCAGAAACTCGGCATCAAGGAGGTCGACGACGGCATTTGGCTCGCCAGCTTCATGCACTATGATTTGGGATATTTCGACCTGGAGCAGAAAACCCGGCAACCCCTCGACAACCCGTTCGGCACGAGGTTGTCACCCATGTCTTAGGGACGACCTGTTACCGATGTCTCCGGGCTGGACATAAAACTGGACATAAAATAAGTGGTGCCGCAAGAGGGATTCGAACCCCCGACCCCGTCATTACGAATGACGTGCTCTACCAACTGAGCTATTGCGGCGAACCCCGCCGGAACACGGCAATGCCGGTCCGATACGCGCGCTCGTGATATCGGGCATGGCCCGAATTGGCAAGGTGGAGCCGGCTTCGAAATGCCGCTCACCCGCCCCAGCGGGACCAGAATCCGCGCCAGCCGCCGGCCTGGACCTTGGCCGTGCCGATTTGTTCCGTAAATTCATCGCTCGGACCCTCGTCGTCGATCCCGGGATCATCCGGGGCGCGGACGATCGGGATGACAGCGGGAATAGGCGCTGGTGCCGGCTTGCCGAGGTCGGCGCGGGTCCGGAACACCGGCGTTGCTGCCGCCGGCGATGATTCGGCGATCTCGGGATCCGGCTTAACCGACTCGGCGGGCGCGACGACCGGCTCTTCGTTGGCGGCCTCTTTGACTTCGGGGGGCGAATTGTCCTGTGCGGCAGGCAACGGATCCGGCGCCGTTACCGGCGGTTCCGCCGGGCTTTCGCTCGGGGCCGCCGTCACCCGCTTCGGCGGCGGTGCCGCCAGCATGGCTTCCTCGAAGGCCGAGGATTCGATCGTGTCGCCCTTGCCGGAAGGAAGACTCGCGACCGGCGTCTGCCACTGGAACGCGTCAAGGCGGCCGGTGACCGGGGAAACCGGACGCCAGCGCTCGCTAACATAGCCGTCCGCGGTCCAGGCCGGATCGTGGCGGGCGCGCACCGCGCGCAAGGTCCAGGCGCGGGCACGGCCGCCGTCACCGTGCTCGGTGCGCTCGATCTCGGCCATCAGCAGCGCCACGCGCTGGGTCGAATCGTTGACGTAAGGCGCCAGCACCTCGCGCGCACGGGCGAACTCGGACGCATCGATCGCGGCGCGCGCGATCGCGAGCTGGCCCTCGACATAACCAGCCTTGTCGGCAGGAACCTTGGCCGCAAGCGTCTCGACCCGCTGCAGGCGCTGCCGTGCGGAATCGCCGAGCTTCACATGCGCATAGGCATCCGCGAGGTCGGGATGCGGATTGGCCAGCCAAGCGGCTTCCACCAGCTTCATGGCGCGGCGCACCTGATGCGCCTCGCTCTCGAATTTTGCGGCAAGCACTGCGGCCGGCACCAGGGTCGGCGCGAGCTTGATCGCCTCCATCACGCTCTCGCGCGCGACATCGCGGTCCATCGTCTCCAATTCCAGCGCGCGTGCGGCGAGCAGCACGCCGCGCTGGCGGCGATAGGCCTGCTTGTCGATCAGGCCCGCGGACAGATTCGAATCGAGGATCGCGAGCGCGCCGCTCCAGTCACCGCGCGCGCAGCGGAAGCCGAGCACCGCATGCGAGGCCCATGTCGAGGACGGCGACAGCTTGATCGCTTCCTCGGCGATCATCACCGCGCCGACCGCATCGTCGGCGCGCTGCGCCTCGATGAACAGGCCGCGCAAGCCGAGCAGGCGCGTATCCTCGCGCTCGGCCATGGCACGGAAGACGCGCTGGGCTTCGTCGCGATTGCCTTCGAGCTGCGCGGATTGCGCATGCAAGAGAAGTGCGAGCGGGTCGTTCGCGGCCAGCCGCCGCGCGGTGTCGGCGTGGCGACGAGCAAGCGCGGTGTCGCCATGGCCGATCGCGAGCAGGCCGTGGGTGATGGCGTGACGGCCGCGGGCGTGACGCTTCTCATGACGACGGCGGCGCAGACGCCCCGGCGCGCGCCAGATCATCGTCAGGAGACTCCAGACCAGCACGACTGCCGCGGCAAAGAGGCCGAGCAAGAACACGAACCTGGGCAACGTCGTTGTGGCGCGGAACGCGCCTGCGGTCAGGACGAGATCGCCGGGCTGGTCGGCAACCCAGGCCGCGCCAGCCGCCGCCAGCGCGATCAGGACGAGGAAGAGGACGATGCGAAGCATGACGATCCCTATACGCGCCGATTATTGCGCGAATCTTTATTGACCGGGCTTGACGAGATCCGCCATGGCATCGTCGGCGAGTTTGCGGGACGCCGCGAGCGCGGCGTCGCGGGCATCGGCCTTGTCGAGCCAGGCCTGCGCCGGTGCGCGGTCGGCCTCCGGCAGCGTCTTCACCTCGCGCCGAGCTTCCACGAAATCGTTGCGAAGCGCTGCGGCCGTCACCCTCGAGACGATAGCGCCGCGATCGCTGCCGATCCCGTCGGTACGTTCGATGCGAACGAGTTTTGACGCCCCCGCCTGAAGGCGCTCGACGATGCCTGCGCTGCTGGCCGGGGTTTCCGGCGGCGGCGACAGTTTTGGCACGATGTTGAGGAGCTCGCGGCTCAGCGCGACCGGCGTCGGAATACCGGACGATGCAAAGGTGTCGAGCGGCTTCAGCATATCCGGCTTTGCTGCCAGCGACCGCGCGGCGGCGAGCTGCGATTCGTAGGCGTCGCCGTGGCGAACGGCGACGTCGAGCAGGGCCGCCGCCACCACGTGGCGCAGCGGCTTGTCGTCCATCGTCTTCGCTTCGGCGATCTTCTCGCTTTGCTGCGCGAGTTCCGCACGTTCGGTCTTGCTGGCACGCTCGAGCTGCGCGAGGCGGTCGTTGAGAGCGGCAAGATCGGGCGCGACAGCGGGCGGCGCCGATTTCGCGTCGTTCAGGGCGCCCGCGGTCTTGTCAGACTGCGCGCGCAGATTGGCGATGTCGCTGCGCAGGCCGGTTGCGGATTTCTCCAGCGCATCGATCCGCGCCAGCATGGCCGGATCGGCGGCAGGCTTGCCCGCCTTGGCTTCGACCGCGGCAACGCGCCCGCTCAGCGCATCGACCGTTGCGCCCGTCACTTGCGGAGCGGCCGGCGGTGCCTGCACCGCAGGCCAGCCCAGCATCCAGCCGACGGCGATCACAATTGCGGCTGCGACCGCGCCCGAGAACGGAGCGATAATCCAAGGTGAAATCGATGGCGATACGGACGCGGACGCAACGGAAGACCGCTCCTCGGCAGGTTCGGGCTGCGGCTCGGCATTAGCTTCGTCGAACTTGGCGGCTTCGGACTTGGCCTCTTCGGACTTGGCCTCTTCGGGCTTGACCTCTTCAGACTTGGCCTGCTCCTGCGCGGCCTGTTCGGTCGCCGCAGCCTGCGGCTGGCCCGCCACCTCCTGCGGCTGGGTGGAGACTTCGGTTGCCTCGAGGTCGATGGTGGGCGGGGTGCGCTTGGCACGGCTGGACTCGGGAGCCAATCCTGCGTCTTCAGGCTTGTCGTCGGCCATCGTGACGGTTCCTCACACTTACATGCCCTAAACGAACCCGATTGCGTGGGATTCGGCCCGACCTCTTACGCCAAACGGGTGCGCAAAGCACGCTCCAAGGAGTCAAATAAGGCATTTTCGTCCGGCGTCGCGGCCACCAGAACCTGCGAGGCACCGGCCTCGCGCAATATGCCTGCGACCGTCTCGGACAGGCAGCATTGCGGGATCGCCAGAGCCGAGATTTCGACACCTTCACCCCGCGCGGCCTCCAGGAAAGCCCGCGCGCTGCGCCGGGAGTAATGCAGCACCGCCTCGATCCCATGGGCGGCAAAGCCCTCACAGACATCGCGCGGCAACAGCTTGACCGGGACCATGCGATAGGTCGTCTGCGTGACGATGCTAAATCCTTCGGCGCCCAGCTCATCGCTGAGGTCGCGCGACAGATCCGCGCCCGCGAGATAAAGCAGCGTGCTCTTTTTCTTCAGCCGCTTGTTGCGCGCGCTCTCCATCACCTTGTCGCGCAAAGCCGCGGCATCGCCGCCGGCGACCACCACCTCGGCAAAGCCTGCATCGCGCGCCGCGGCAGCGGTGTGCTCGCCGACCGCAAACAGCGGCAGCGGAAGGAGGCCAAGATCCGGCAATTGCGGTGCGACGGCACGGATCGCATTGGCCGACGTGACGATGACGGCGCTGTAGCCCGTCTCACTCTCGTCATGGAAGGCGACCGGCTCGAACTTGAGCACCGGCGCAAGCAGCACCACATGACCCCGCGCGCGCAGATTTTCCGCTGTCGCCACATTGTCGGGATGCGGCCGTGTGACAAGAATGGACATCGCTTGGTTCCGGGCACGTGGCGGTGACGCATTCACGAGGAGAGCTGCGCGTGGCGATTGCGCAAGCCGACCCCGGAATGCTACCGGACGTACCAGAACTCTGCTTTGCGGATGAGCGCAAGGGGTGAGAAGGGCGCAGATTGGATACCAATTCGCCAATGCTGGTACTGGGCATAGAAACCACCTGCGACGAGACCGCCGCGGCCGTGATCGAGCGCACGCCTGACGGCAGCGGCAAGATCCTGTCCAATATCGTGCGGTCGCAGGTCGAGGAGCATGCCCGTTTCGGCGGCGTCGTGCCGGAGATCGCCGCACGCGCCCATGTCGACCTGCTCGACGGCATCATCGACTGCGCCATGCACGAGGCCGGCATCGACTTCGCCCAGCTCAACGGTATCGCGGCCGCCGCGGGCCCCGGATTGATCGGCGGCGTCATCGTCGGTCTCACCACCGCGAAGGCGATCGCGATGGTGCACGCCACGCCGCTGGTCGCGGTGAACCACCTCGAAGCGCATGCGCTGACGCCGCGCCTCACCGATGCACTCGAATTTCCCTATTGCCTGTTCCTCGCCTCGGGCGGCCATACCCAGATCGTTGCGGTCACCGGCGTCGGCCAGTATGTGCGGCTCGGCACCACCGTGGACGACGCGATCGGCGAGGCCTTCGACAAGGTCGCGAAGATGCTGGGCCTGCCCTATCCGGGCGGCCCGCAGGTCGAACGCGCGGCAACAAGCGGCGATCCGGGGCGATTTGCGTTTCCGCGGCCGATGCAGGGACGCCCCGACGCCAATTTTTCGTTGTCGGGATTGAAGACGGCGGTGCGCAACGAAGCGAGCCGGCTAGCTGAGATCACGCCGCAGGACGTCAGCGATCTCTGCGCGAGTTTTCAGGCTGCCGTGCTCGACTCCACCGCGGACCGGTTGAGCGTCGGTCTTAAACTTTTCCGCGACCAGTTCGGCGCGCCGCGTGCTCTGGTGGCGGCCGGGGGTGTAGCCGCCAACCAGGCGATCCGCGGCGCTCTGCATGACGTTGCGAGGAAAGCCGGAACGCAACTGATCATGCCACCGCCCGCACTCTGCACCGACAACGGCGCGATGATCGCCTGGGCCGGCGCCGAACGTCTCGCGCTCGGCATGACCGACACGATGGAAGCGCAGCCCCGCGCGCGCTGGTCGCTCGACGCGAACGCGACGGCACCGGCTGGGTACGGCAAAACGCGGGCGGGATACTAGCAATGACAGCGTTCCGATCCGTCGCGGTGATCGGTGCAGGCGCCTGGGGCACGGCGCTCGCGACTGTGGCTGCGCGAGCCGGACGAAACGTGACGCTCTGGGCTCGCAATGCCGAGCACGCAATACGAATCGCATCGAGCCGCGACAATCCGCGGCTGCCCGGCGTACGGATCGCGCCGGAGATCATCGTCACGAGCGATCTCACCATGGCGGCGCGCGCGGACATGCTGCTGATCGCGACGCCGGCGCAGCATCTGCGCGGCGCGGTCAACATGCTGGCTTCGCACCTCGCAAAGCCGGTGCCGATCGTCGCCTGCGCCAAGGGCATCGAGCACGGCACGCACAAATTCATGACCGACGTGATCGCGGAGGCCGCGCCTCACGCGCAGCCGGCGATCCTGTCGGGCCCAAGCTTTGCCGACGACGTCGCGCGCGGCCTGCCGACTGCGGTAACGCTGGCGGCGGTGGAAGAAGCGCTGGCCAGCAGCCTCGTGCAGGCGCTGGGCTCGGCGACCTTCCGGCCCTATCACACAACGGATGTCCGCGGCGTCGAGATCGGCGGCGCGGCCAAGAACGTGCTGGCGATTGCCGCCGGCATCGTGGTCGGCCGCAAGCTCGGCGCCTCCGCGCTCGCCGCACTGACCACGCGCGGCTTCAGCGAGCTGGCGCGGCTCGGCCGCGCCTGTGGCGCGCGCACGGAAACGCTCTCCGGCCTCTCCGGTCTCGGCGACCTGCTCCTGAGCTGTTCGACCGCGCAATCGCGCAATTTCGCGCTCGGGATAGCGCTCGGTCGTGGAGAGGCGGCGCCGGCGGGCAAGCTTGCGGAAGGTGCATTCACTGCGCCCGTGCTGGTCGAGCTCGCGGCCGCGCGGCACGTCGACATGCCGGTCTCCCAGGCAGTGGCTGCCATCCTGGATGGCCGGTTGACGATTGACGCCGCGATCGAAGGGCTGCTGACAAGGCCGTTCAAGGCTGAGGAATGACGGCGGCCTCTACCGCGTCGCAGGTTGCACTTAACGACCTGTGCGCGCTGGTTTAGCCTAGCGGCGAACCGCAGGGATCCCGGTCCAACAACAATGAGGTGAGTTTGCGATGAACTACTGGCTGGTGAAATCCGAACCGTCGGTGTGGTCCTGGGACCAGCAGGTGGCGAAGGGCGCCAAGGGCGAAGCCTGGACCGGCGTGCGCAATTACACCGCGCGCATAAACCTCGTGAACATGAAGAAGGGCGACAAGGCGTTCTTCTATCATTCCAACGAGGGCAAGGAGATCGTCGGCATCGCGGAGATCATCAAGGAAGCCTATCCCGATCCGACCGACAAGACCGCAAAATTCGTCTGCGTCGACATCAAGGCCGACAAACCCTTGAAGACGCCGGTAACGATGGCCACGATCAAGGCCGAGAAGAAACTCGCCGACATGGCCCTGGTGAAGTATTCGCGCCTCTCGGTGCAGCCGGTGACGGCCGAGGAATGGAAGCTCGTCTGCAAGATGGGTGGGATGTAGTTGCTGCAATTGCAGGTGTGTAGTCCGATCCGGGATTAGCTTTGCTCCATCAGCGCTACGATATCCGAGCTTGCGTCTCCGGCAACGCAAACACCTCACATGGCGCAGCGATGCCGCGTAGCGAATGCGATCCAAGCGCGATCAGAGGCATGTCCGTCTCCGCGGCGAGCGCGCCGGACACCAGAACCGTCCTGCCGAGCGGCTTGCACAATCCTTCGAGGCGGCTGGCGAGATTGACGGCGGGACCGATCGCCGTGAAATCGAGCCGGTTGGCGGCGCCGATATTGCCCCACAGCATCCCGCCGAGATGCAGCGCCGCGCCGAACGCGAGCGGCGGCAGACCTTGGGCACGGCGCTCCGCGTTGAGATACGCCATCCCGGCTTCGGCTGCGCTCGCGGCACGCAGAGCCGCATCGCACGCGTGGCGCGGAGACGCCTCGACCACCGGAAAGATCGCGAGCACACCGTCGCCGATGAATTTCAGCACCTCGCCGCCGAAGGCGTGAACCGCGCCGGCAATGCGATCGAACCAGGCATCGAGCGCCGCGATGACGTCGGCAGGCGGCGTGGCTTCCGACAGGAGCGTGAAGTTGCGCAGATCGGCATAGAGCAGCGCGGCCTGTATGGTCTCGCCGAGATCGCGGCGCAGGGGTGCCGCCAGTACCCGCTCCGCACTGCGCTTGCCAAGATAAGCATCCAACGTCGCGCGCAACGTTGCACGCGCGGCAAGCACCGCAAGGGGTGTCGCGGCAAAGCGCGCAGCCCGGCGCAATTGCTCGATCTCGTCCGCAGTGAACGGACGCGGCCCGATCCAGCCGAGCAAAGGCCCATCGGGCGGTCCGACCGCGTCTTCGTGCACCTCACCGTCCGCGATGTCGCGCAGCCAGCGGCGGCCGGCATCGTTGGGCGTGTCGGGCGCGAGGCCGCCAGGTGCGAAGCCAAGCGCTTCGATCACCCGGCCGCTCTCCGCGCGCCACAACCAGGTCCGCTTCGCGATCAGCGGATGTGGCACCTCCAGCGTCAGGCTGCCCGCCGCGAGCGGCACGCCGTCGGCGACCAGATGTGCGCCGAGTTCCATGAGCAGGCGGTCGGCCCCGGCGCTATCGGCGGCGGCATCGACAAGCCAGGCGAGCGTCGGCGAGAGGTGCATGGTCCGATCATGACGAAGCCAGACCCTCTTTGTCACGGGCAATCCTTGACGGGCCGCGCGAGCGCCGCCATGTCCCAGTGTCAGCCCAGGGATGATCGCCGATGACCGAACCCTTCATAGTGCGACGCGAGACCCAGATCGCAGCCCCACGCGCCACCGTCTTCGCTTACCTGACCGACCCCGAGAAGATTTTGAGCTGGATGGGCTCCGACGCGACCACTGAGCCGCATCCCGGCGGGCTGTATCTGCTCAAAGGCATCGGCCCCCGCGGCGGCGTCGCCCGCGGCGCGTTCCGCGAAGTCGTGCCGGTGCATCGTCTCGCCTACACTTTTGGATGGGAGAGCGGCCAGGAAGTGCCGCCCGGCTCGAGCCTGATCGAGATCGACCTGATCGAACGCGACGGCGGCACGCTGCTGCGCATGACCCATAGCGGACTGCCGACCGAGGAACAGGCTGCTGCCCACGCGACGGGATGGACGCATTATCTGGAACGGCTCACGACCGCGGCCGCGGGCGGCGATCCCGGTCCCGACAGGGGTGTTTCCAACAAGGCGTAGCGACGGGCGAAGGTCAGACCGCCGCGGTCGCCACCACCTGCTGCAAAAGTTGCTCGCGCCTGGCCTGCGAGCGCTGGCCCTTCATGGTCGCGGCGAAGCGTTCGAGGATGCCGTCCTCGAACGCGGTGACGATGGTGTCGTGCACATAGCTCTTGCGGCAGATCGCCGGCGTATTGGAGAGCTGGTCGGCGGCGGCGCGGATCGCTTCCAGCACCTGCTTCTTGCGGCCGTGCTGGCTGGTCGCCGGGGTGATCCGCGACAGCGATTCCACGACGACGGCGGAGGCCATCAGCGTACGAAAATCCTTCAGCGAGATCTTGATGCCGGCGATCTCGCGCAGGAACGCGTTCACCTGCGTGGTGTTCACCGCGCGCACGACGCCGTAGGCATCGCGATACTGGAACATGCGCTTGCCAGGGACGCCCTGCAAAATGCCGATGGCACGCACCAGCTTGGCCGCATCGCACTCTTTGCGCACCGCCTTGCCGCCCTTGGCCTTGAAGGTCAGCACGAAGCAATCGTCTTCCAGCGTGACGTTGGACTTCAGCAGCGTGGTGGCGCCGCGGGTGCCGTTGAGGCGGGCGTAGGATTCGTTGCCGGGGCGGATCGCGGTGCGCGCAATCAGTTCGATGACGGCCGAGAGCGCGAACTCGCGCGTCGGCTCCTCGCCCGACAGGAACGCCGAAACCTTGCGCCGGATCTTTGGCAGCGCGCCGACGAGTTTCTCCAGCCGATGCGCCTTGCGTTGCTCGCGGACCTTCTCCCAATCGGCGTGATAGCGATATTGCAGCCGGCCCGCGGCATCGCGTCCGACCGCCTGGAGATGCGAGCTCGGATCGGCCGAGTAGCGCACCTCGCGATAGGCCGGCGGCACCGCCATGGAATGCAGCCGGCGGATGGTGCGGGCATCGCGGATATGCGCGCCATTGGGACGGACGAAGGAATAGCCCTTGCCGCGCTTGATGCGCCGGATCTTCAGCTCGTTCTGGTCGCCGAGCCGCAGGCCCAGTTCCTTGGCGAGCGCCTCGACCGTTGCAGCAGGCGCCGTGTCGAACGCTTTTTTCGGGCTAAGACGGGCGGAACCTGCCGGTTTCGGCCATTGTCCGAGTGCTTTGGCCAGCGCAACGGCTGCAGGATCGGCTGAAGCGGGCCGTATCGTCCCGAAATTCTGCTGATCCATCATAGTCTTAAGCCTTAGCCCTGTCTGTTATCGGTCAATGCCGCTGTTCTGATCTTTGTTCCAAGGGTCTCGTTGGACCCGGGTTAGCCACTTAGGGTGTTCCGAACAGCATTGCGAGTCCCGAATCAGTGAGGTGCGGTTTCTAAATACCTCTGGCGAATGCATGGGGCTCTGCGGCGGACTGTTCCGAGGGTTTGGGCAAAGGCCCGAAAGCGGCCCCGGCCTGTTCCAGATCTGCGACAGCCGGCCCGATGGCCTTGATCCTTCGTCTGGCCGGGCGCTCGCCGAAGGTCCAGCTTGTGCACCTTGTCGGGTCCGGTTAGCCCGACGCATAATCAGTTCAACGATCAAGTCGGCTCGCCAGTGGCCCGTGCTCGGCTTGCCGCATGTGGAGGGAGGGAAACATGTCCGAGAAGCTCTACGACGTCCCCGCGGAATGGGCGAAGCGCGCCTGGATCGACCAGGCCAAGTACAAGGACATGTACGCCCGCTCGATCTCGGACCCGAACGCCTTCTGGGCCGAGCAGGCCAAGCGCGTCGACTGGATGCACGCGCCGACGAAGATCGAGAACGTCTCCTTCGCGCCCGGCAACATCTCGATCAAATGGTTCGAGGACGGCGTCCTCAACGTCGCCCATAACTGCATCGACCGGCATCTCCACACCCGCGCCAACCAGACCGCGATCATCTGGGAAGGCGACGATCCCTCGCAGTCCAAGCACATCACCTACAAGGAGCTGCACGACGAGGTCTGCCGGATGGCCAACATCCTGCGCACCCGCAACGTCAAGAAAGGTGACCGCGTCACCATCTACCTGCCGATGATTCCGGAAGCGGCCTACGCGATGCTGGCCTGCGCGCGGATCGGCGCGGTTCACTCCGTGGTGTTCGCCGGCTTCTCGCCCGACAGCCTCGCCCAGCGCATCAACGACTGCCAGTCCAAGGTGATCATCACCGCGGACGAAGGCCTGCGCGGCGGCAAGAGGGTGCCGCTGAAGGCCAATGTGGACGCGGCGCTCGCCAAGGCAGACGGCGTCGACTGGGTCGTCGTGGTCAAGCGCACCGGCGGCAAGGTCGACATGAACCCGACGCGCGACCTCTGGTATCACGAGGCTGCCGCGATGGTGACGACGGAATGCCGGGTCGAGCACATGCACGCCGAAGATCCGCTGTTCATCCTCTATACGTCGGGCTCGACCGGCCAGCCGAAGGGCGTGCTGCACACCTCCGCCGGCTATCTCCTGTTCGCCGCGATGACGCATCAATACGTCTTCGACTATCACGACGGCGACATCTACTGGTGCACCGCCGACGTCGGCTGGGTCACCGGCCACAGCTACATTCTGTACGGACCGCTCGCCAACGGCGCGACCACGCTGATGTTCGAAGGCGTGCCGAATTACCCGGATAATTCGCGATTCTGGAACGTCATCGACAAGCACAAGGTCAACATCTTCTACACCGCCCCGACCGCGATCCGCGCGCTGATGCAGTTCGGCGACGAGCCGGTGACCAAGACCTCGCGCGCCAGCTTGCGCCTGCTGGGCTCGGTCGGTGAGCCAATCAATCCGGAAGCCTGGGAGTGGTATCACCGTGTCGTCGGTGACGACCGCTGCCCGATCGTCGACACCTGGTGGCAGACCGAGACCGGCGGCATTTTGATCACACCGCTGCCGGGCGCGACCAAGCTGAAGCCGGGCTCGGCGACGCAGCCGTTCTTCGGCGTGGTGCCTGAGATCGTCGACGCCGACGGCAAGGTGCTGGACGGCGAGACATCAGGCAATCTGTGCCTGACGCGATCATGGCCGGGCCAGATGCGCACGGTCTATGGCGACCACGCCCGCTTCGAGCAGACCTATTTCTCGACCTACAAGGGCAAGTACTTCACCGGCGACGGCTGCCGACGCGATGCTGACGGTTATTACTGGATCACCGGCCGCGTCGATGACGTCATCAACGTCTCCGGCCATCGCATGGGCACGGCCGAAGTCGAGAGCGCGCTGGTCGCGCATGAGATGGTGTCGGAGGCCGCCGTCGTCGGCTTCCCGCACGACATCAAGGGGCAGGGCATCTACGCCTATGTGACCCTGATGGCCGGCGTCGAGCCGACCGAGGATTTGCGCAAGGAGCTTGTCACCTGGGTGCGCAAGGAGATCGGCCCGATCGCCTCGCCCGACCAGATCCAGTTCGCGCCCGGCCTACCCAAGACCCGCTCCGGCAAGATCATGCGCCGCATCCTGCGCAAGATCGCCGAGGACGAGCCCGGCAGCCTCGGCGACACCTCGACCTTGGCCGATCCCGCGGTGGTCGACGATCTCGTCAAGAACCGGCAGAACAAGAAGTCGGTCTGAGCCAGGGTCTCTCGTGCCCCGGACACAGCGCAGCGCTGCTATAGCGGTGCGCTGCAGAGCCGGGGCCCATCTATCCTTGCACAAATCTGGGTCCCGGCTCTGCGTCGCGTCACTTGCGTGCCGCGCCGCGTCCGGGAAACAAAACCAACGGCATTCCACCGCGCTCCCCACGCCCCCCAAACAACAGCCGTTCACACGCTCACGCATTCGTCAGGGCGCGTGCCCGCGCGCCCGCATCTTTCCGGCTGAGTGTTGTTTTCAAGTCATTTACTTTGTTTCGAACATTTCCTCTGTTCCCCCTGCTGGCTGGCCCTTGGCGGCCGTGCGTGGAAACCATCCGGTTAACAGGCGCGGTTAAGAATGCCCCCTAACGAGGATTTGGCAGGTCGGCGATTGCCGGTTGTGCGTCATTTTTGACGATTGGTTCGGGTCAAGGGGAAAATCGATGTCGATCAGGATTGCAGTGGCGCTGGCTGCCACCATCGGAGCGGTGGTCGTGATGTCGACCGCGGCGCAGGCCCGGCCGGAAATGGTGGGGACGCACCTGGCCGACTATTCGCCGGGCACCATCGTGGTCAAAACCAACGAGCGTCGGCTCTATCTCGTCCTCGATAACGGCCACGCGGTGCGCTATCCGGTGGGCGTCGGCAAGTCCGGCAAGCAGTGGGCGGGCACCACCCGCATCGACGGCAAGTACCGCAATCCGGCCTGGTCGCCGCCTGCGGAGGTGAAGCGCGACAAGCCGAGCATCCCTGACGTCATTCCGGGCGGCTCGCCGCGTAATCCGATGGGCGTCGCGGCGATGACGCTGTCCGGCGGGGAATACGCGATCCACGGCACCAACGTGCCGGGCTCGGTCGGCGGCTTCGTCTCCTATGGCTGCATCCGCATGCTCAACGACGACATCACCGATCTCTACAGCCGCGTCTCGGTCGGCACCACGGTCGTCGTGACGCGCTGATCCCCGGGACGAAATCCCGACAACAAGAGCCGCGCCGTCGACGCGGCTTTTTTGTTACCAGAAGCGCCAGCCGCGCGCGCACCAGCCGTCGCGATGGCCGCCATTGTAGCTCCGTGCGTAACCGCCGGCGAGCAACGCCGCCGAAACGTTGGCGGTTCGCCTGGTCGCGACGTCGGCGAGAACCCGACCATATTTGTCGGGGCCAAGGTTGGTGATCGTCACGCCGCCCTGGCCGAGCAGATCGCGCAATGCGCGGGCCGCGGCTTCGGCTTTGTCCAGTTCCTCCTGGCAGGATGCTTTCATCTCGGGTGCGTCGATGCCGCGCAAGCGAACGCGCACGACGAGATCGCGGCCGTCGCGCTGACGAACGCGCGCGAGAAAGGTGTCACCGTCAATGGTGCGAACAACGTCGACCGACTCGCGACGATCGGGATGGCCGCCCTGCTGGAGCACGATCTCGGCGTCCCGCGTGCCGCCGCCATCCGGGTGCGGGACCGTCCAGTTCGTCCCGTGCCTGAAGATGAGCACAGCCGCCAGCGCGACGCCGACCACGAACATCCACGGCAACAATCCGGAGAAACGACGGCCGAACGGCGAGCCGCGGAATGAGGGTCGATACTGATGGCTGGGATCGAAGCGGGGCATTCGCGCACGCTAGGGCTGAGTCGGCTGCACCGGCAAGTGTGCGTAAACCCGGCGCCTCAAAAGTCCGAGGCGATGCCTTTGCGTTCCCAATCACCGTACCGGGTGGGCTCGGGTCCCTTTGGCCCCTGCACCTCTTTCGGCGCAGCTTCGGCATGCGCCATCGCCGCAGCCTGCCGGCGCGCTTCGGCTTCGGCCAGCGCACGCTGGGCGGCCGGCGATAGCGGCTTGCGGTCGGAAACGTGAGGCCGGTCACTCATCGTCGAATTTCTAGCGCAGGACGGCCCGCGGCGCGATGCCCAATAACGCATTCCTGAAATTGCTCCGAAAGGGCTGAAAAACCCGGAAGCGATTCTTACATTTGGCATATTCGCGTGCCAGAGATCGCGTCCTCAAGGCATGCGCCCATTGCGGCGGAACTGCCGCTTGCTGAGAACCTTGCTTCCGCATGCCATCTCAACGTTTTGCCCCTCCATCCGAAGTGCCTGGTCTTGCCGCGCGGCGGATTGCTGCCGACATCGTCGACGGCGTGCTGCAGAAGCACCGCACACTTGACGAGCAGCTCGACGGCAGCGGCGCCCATCCCGGACTGAAGACGCTTCCCGACCGCGATCGCGCGCTGATGCGGCGCCTGGTCGCCACCGTGCTGCGCCGGCTCGGCACGCTCGGCCACGTGATGTCCCGCCTGCTCGACAAGGGCATCCCCTCCGATGCGCCGCGCGCGCAGAGCGCGCTGCTGATCGGCGCCGCCCAGATCCTCTGGATGGACGTGCCCGATCACGCCGCCGTCGATCTCTCCGTTCGCCTCGTGCAGTCCGACCGCCGGGCCGCCCGCTATGCCGGCCTCGTCAACGCCGTGCTGCGCCGTTGCGCCCGCGAGGGCAAGGCGCTGGTGGAAGAGGTTGCCGCGCAGTCGCTGGATTTGCCGCCCTGGATGCTCGCGCGCTGGAGCGCGCATTACGGCGAGACAGTCGCAAGGGACATGGCGCTCGCGCTCAGCCACGATCCTTCGCTGGATCTGACCGTGAAGTCGGACGCCGCGCAATGGGCGAGCCGGCTACATGGCGAGGTGCTGCCGACTGGATCGGTGCGTACGGTGCTGCACGGCGCGGTGACCATGCTTCCCGGCTTCGCCGAAGGACAATGGTGGGTGCAGGACGCCGCCGCCGCGCTGCCAGCCCGGCTGTTCGGCGACATTGCCGGCAAATCCATCGCCGATCTCTGCGCCGCTCCCGGCGGCAAGACCGCGCAGCTGGCGCAGGCCGGCGCGCATGTCACGGCCATCGACCGCTCGCCCGCCCGGGTGGCGCGGCTGCGCGAGAATCTGACGCGGTTGTCGCTCCAGGCCGAGACTGTCGTCGCCGACGCCGTGGAATGGGCCGGCCCAGCCGATGGCTTCGACGGCATCCTGATCGATGCGCCCTGCACCTCGACCGGCACGATCCGCCGCCACCCCGACGTATCCTGGCTCCGGCAGGAATCCGACATCGCCGCGATGACCACGCTCCAGCAGCGGTTGCTGCAAAAATCGGTCTCGCTGCTCAAGCCCGGCGGAACGCTGGTCTACTGCACCTGCTCGCTGGAACCCGAAGAGGGCGAGCATGCGATCGCCACGCTACTGGCCGCCGAGCCTGCGATTCGCCGCGTCCCGGTCGATGCATCAGAGGTGTCGGGGCTCGGCGAGATCATCACCGCCGAGGGCGACTTGCGCACCCTGCCCAGCCATCTGCCGAACGCCGATCCCAAGCTCGGCGGGCTCGACGGATTTTTCGCGGCCCGGCTGGTTAAATCCTGATTTTGCAGTGGATTTTGCGACCACGGCGCTGATTCGCGTCGTTCAAGGTGGTGTCGGCCGCCGGATTTTGGGATTAAGAAGGATTCGTCGGAATCCTCTCCCCATCAAGGCAAGGTGTGTCGGTCGCTCAACGCAGACGTATCTCGACGCTGGTGATGAACCGCTTCGCGCGGAATGTGCTCGCGCGCGCGAGCGGTGGTTCCGTCGCCCTGTCGCGGGTCTGGCCCGGCCGCTCCGACCGGCTGATCATCGCGCCGCATGACCTGCGCACCGCGGATGCGACCCGCGCCGCCGAGATCTATGCCGGCCGCTTCGTCTTCGCCGGCAAGATCGTCAATTGCCACGGCCGCTCGATCTTCGATCTCGAGCCGCCGTCGGAGGATTGGGAGGTCGCGCTGCTCGGCTTCGGCTGGTTGCGCCATTTGCGCGCCGCCGACACCGCGCTGACACGCGCGAATGCGCGCGCGCTGATCGAGGACTGGATCGCCAATCCCGGCAGCAAGCGCCGTGCCGTCGCGCGACGCGCCGACGTGCTGGCGCGACGCGTGATCTCGCTGCTGTCGCAGGCGCCGCTGGTGCTCAACGACACCGACAACAAATTCTACCGCCGCTATCTGCGCGCGCTGGCGCGCGAGATCCGCTTCCTGCGCTACACCATGGTCAACATCCCCGACGGGGTGCCAAAACTCCAGGTGCTGATCGCGCTGTGCTATGCGGCGCTGTGCCTCGCCAACCAGGCAAGTCACATCCGCAGCGTCTCGAAGAAGCTCTCGGATGAATTGCAGCGGCAGATCCTGCCCGACGGCGGACATATCTCGCGCAACCCGGGTGCGCTGATCGAGCTCTTGATCGACCTGTTGCCGCTGCGGCAGACCTTTGCCGCACGCAACATCGCGCCGCCGCCGGCGCTGCTCAACGCGATCGACCGCATGATGCCGATGCTGCGCTTCTTCCGCCACGGCGACGGCAATTTCGCGCTGTTCAACGGCATGAGCGCGACACCCTCGGACCTGCTCGCGACGCTGCTTGCCTATGACGACACCCACGGCGCGCCGATGGCGAACATGCCGCATACCGGTTTCCAGCGCCTCGATGCCGGCCAGACCACCGTGATCATCGACACCGGCCCGCCGCCGGCGGCCGGCGTCAGCCATGACGCCCATGCCGGCTGCCTGTCGTTCGAACTGTCCTCCGGCATCAGCCGCATCGTCACCAATTGCGGCATGCCGACCACGGGCCGCGACAATTGGCGGCCGTTCGCACGCGGCACGGCAGCGCATTCGACGCTGACCTATCACGACACCTCATCATGCCAGTTCGTGGAGATGTCGGCGATGAAGCGGCTCTTGCATGGCGCGCCCGTCACCAGCGGCCCCGTCGAGGTCGAGAGCTATCGCGAAATCGTGCAGAACGGCACGCTGCTGACGACGTCGCATGATGGCTATCTCGCCAAGTTCGGCGCGATCCACCGCCGCGTGCTGATGCTCGCCAATGACGGCGCGCGCATCGACGGCGAGGACACGCTATCGCCGCCGCAGGGCGGACGCTTCAAGGGCGCGGATGCCGATTTCGCGCTGCGCTTCCATCTGCACGCGGCGGTGAAGGCGAGCCGGCTGTCCGATGCCCGCGGCGTCATGCTGGTGTTGCCGAACCGCGACGTCTGGACCTTCGAGGCGCTCGACGACAAGGTCGATCTCGAGGACAGCGTGTTCCTGGCCGGCAATGACGGCCCGCGCCGCACCGCGCAGATCGTGATCCGCCAGGATGCGCGGCAGGCGCCCTCGATCCGCTGGAGTTTCGTCCGCTCCACCGCCTCGCCGGCGATCACCAACGCCCGCAGAAACGCGCGGCGGGAGCCGGAACTTCCGCTGTAAACGCCCGCGATCCGGCCCCATCTGATCGTTGTGAAAGCGACCGAAAACTGCTATCGAGCCCTCGCTCGCGCGACTGGCGACCTTGGATGGAGCACCATCGGGAAGCGTGGGACATAGCTGCCGCGCGCCTGGGCATTACTCCTTCAGACAGAGGATCTTGCTCATGACTGACCAGCCCCGCCGCGTCACCCGCGCACTTCTTTCCGTTTCCGACAAAACCGGCCTGATCGACTTCGCAAAGGCGCTTGCCGCGCATGATGTCGAGCTGGTCTCGACCGGCGGCACCGCCAAGGCGATCGCTGCGGCCGGCCTCAAGGTGAAAGACGTCTCCGAGCTGACCGGCTTCCCCGAGATGATGGATGGCCGCGTCAAGACGCTGCATCCGAAGGTGCATGGCGGCCTGCTCGCGATCCGCGACAACAAGGACCACGCGGAAGCGATGAAGGCGCACGGCATCGCACCGATCGATCTCCTGGTCGTCAATCTCTATCCGTTCGAGGCGACCGTCGACAAAGGCGCGGGCTTTGAGGATTGCATCGAGAACATCGATATCGGCGGCCCCGCGATGATCCGCGCCGCCGCGAAGAACCATGACGACGTCGCCGTCGTGGTCGAGGCGGAGGACTACAAGGCCGTGCTCGACGAGCTCGCCGCCAACAAAGGCGCAACCACGCTGAAGCTGCGCCGGCGCCTTGCCGCCAAGGCTTACGCGCGCACGGGCGCGTATGATGCCGCGATCTCGAATTGGTTCGCACGTCAGCTCGAAATCGACGCACCCGATTTCCGCGCCTTCGGCGGAAAGCTGATCCAGTCGCTGCGCTATGGCGAGAACCCGCACCAGACCGCGGCGTTCTATGCGACGCCCGACAAGCGGCCGGGAGTCTCGACCGCGCGGCAGCTCCAGGGCAAGGAGCTCTCCTACAACAACATCAACGACACCGATGCGGCCTATGAATGCATCGGCGAGTTCGACGCCAGGCGCACCGCGGCCTGCGTCATCGTCAAGCATGCCAACCCCTGCGGCGTCGCTGAGGGCTCGGACCTCGTCAGCGCCTATCGCAAGGCGCTGGCCTGCGACTCAACCTCGGCCTTCGGCGGCATCATCGCGATGAACCGCGCACTCGACGCCGATACCGCGCGGGAGATTACAAAGATCTTCACCGAGGTGATCATCGCGCCTGACGCCAGCGAAGAGGCGATCGCCATCATCGGCGCGCGCAAGAACCTTCGCCTTCTGCTCGCCGGCAGCCTGCCCGATCCGCGCGCGCCCGGCCTCACCGCCAAGACGGTGGCGGGCGGCCTTCTCGTGCAGAGCCGCGACAATGCGGTGGTCGACGACATGATTTTCAAGGTCGTGACCAAGCGTGCGCCTGATGATGCGGAGATGCGCGACCTGAAGTTCGCGTTTCGGGTGGCGAAGCACGTCAAGTCCAACACCATCATCTACGCCAAGGATCTCGCCACCGTCGGCATCGGCGCCGGCCAGATGAGCCGCGTGGATTCAGCGCGGATCGCGGCGCGCAAGGCCCAGGATGCAGCGGCCGAGCTGAAGCTCGCCGAGCCGCTCACCAAGGGCTCGGTGGTGGCGTCGGATGCGTTCTTCCCGTTCGCCGACGGCATGCTCGCCTGCATCGAGGCCGGCGCCACCGCCGTGGTGCAGCCCGGCGGCTCCATGCGCGACGACGAAGTGATCAAGGCCGCCGACGAGCACGGGATCGCCATGGTGTTCACGGGGACACGGCACTTCAGGCACTGATTGATTGGCGGTAGATGGGGTAACGGGCCCCCCGGGACCTTCCAGCCAAGCCGCGCTAGCTACGGCGCAATTTGGTGGCGCGCGTCGCGCGGCTTGACTGGAAGGTTGGCGGTCGTCCCTCACATTGATGGTGTAACGGGGTCGAGGTTAGGCCTCGTCCCAAGCATCGAGGAGAGACGACCATGGACCATTATGCCGGAATCGACGTGTCGTTGGAATGCTCAAGTGTGTGCGTTGTCGATGCGAAGGGGAAGATCGTCCGGGAGGCCAAGGTGGCAAGCGAACCGGAGGCACTGATCGACTGGCTCCATTCGCTCGGGTTCGATCTCGCCCGGATCGGACTTGAGGCGGGGCCTCTGTCGCAGTGGCTCTACGCTGCGATGAAGAAGGCGGGCCTTGCCGTTGAGCTTCTGGAGACGCGCCATGTGAGCGATGCCTTCAAGGCGATGCCGGTGAAGTCGGACCGCAACGATGCCCGCAACATTGCGCAATTGATGCGGCTCGGCTGGTTCCGGCCAGTCCATTGCAAATCGATGAGTGCCCAGGAGACCCGCGCCATGCTGACGGCGCGCAAGCTGATCCAGACCAAGCTTCAGGACATCGAGAACAGCTTGCGCGGGATCTTGCGCGGCTTCGGCTTGAAGGTCGGCAAGACGACGAAGCGCAACTTTGCGACACGGATCAGCGAGTTGGTGGCCGGCCATCCGGCCCTCGAGACGATCGCCGCGGCGATGCTCGCGGTTCACATGGTGCTGCTGCGCGAGTTCAACAGCTTTGAGAAGCGGGTGCGGGCGATCTCGCTTCTGGATGCCAAGGCCAGGTTGCTGATGTCGACCCCGGCCGTGGGACCAATCATCTCGCTGACCTATGCCTGCGCCATCGACGACCCCGCCCGCTTCGCCTCGTCGAAGCGGGCGGGACCGCTGTTCGGGTTGACACCGAAGAAGCACCAGTCAGGCGAGACCGATTACTCCGGCCGCATCAGCAAGAACGGCGACGCTTCCGTGCGCGAGGCGCTCTATGAGGCC